>NZ_JBBMFF010000174.1:0-4223 GCF_040096185.1 Faecousia intestinalis
TATCAGGACGGGACGGTCTGGCGCATGGTCATCGTCCTGTTCCGTGCGCAGCTTCCGCAGGACCCGGCGCTGCACTGACGATTTGCACAGGCTATCGCTAAAACGGCGATGGCTCCCGATTTGTCATTGCGAGGGCGCTTTGCGCCCGTGGCAATCTCGTGCAGGCAGCTGCAATTTCGCCGGGAGTACCCTGTTGTCCGGCCGGGTCCTGCGAGATTGGCACGTCGCTTCGCTCCTCGCAATGACACATCAGGAAGCATGGCGCAGGAAACGGTACACTGCACCGAATTGGTGCTGCTTTTGCCGCTTCGCGCACGGGCGGGGCATGCCCCGCCCCTACCATGAATGACCCAGAATGACCCAATACAGACGCAAAAAACCGGCGCAGGGGGGCCTGCGCCGGTAGGGGATATCTTCAGGATCAGGCAAGGCGGAAGCGGAGCATATTCCACGAGGCGGCAGGGAGCTCCGGGGCTTCTGCGCCGACGGCGACCTCGCGCGGCAGAGCGGGCTGGGCGTCTGCCGTGTTCTCGCTGTCCAGCGCGGGGGCGGTCAGCGTGACGTGCTGCTCCAGTACGGCGTTCAGGCCGTCAAGCTCCAGCGTCATGGCCTCGTCGAGGCTCTTGTTCACGGCAAAGACCGTCACATGCGCGCCATTCTCGGAGAGCACGGCGGAGCTGGAAAGGTACGGGGCCTTCGGGCTGACACCGCAGGCATAGGTCGGAACCTCGACCTCCTGCTGCAGGGCCGTACCGCGGCCGAACTGCGAGCCATAGAGGAACGGCCAGTACGTCGTCTGCGCCCAGGCGCGGCCGCCCGGCTCGGTCATAATGGGGGCCAGCGCGTTGACGAGCTGGGCCAGGCAGGCGACCTTCACGACGTCGGCGTGGTTGAGCAGGGTGTTGAGCATGCTGCCGACGAGCAGAGCGTCTGCAAAGTCGTAGTTCTCCTCTTCAATGGGGCGGGCGACCGTCCACTTCTCCGGCACCCTGCCGTTCTTGGCATAGTGATACCAGACGTTCCACTCGTCGAACGACAGACCGATATGCTTGTCGCTGCCGACCTCAAGGCGGATCTTTTCGCAGATGGCGGCGACCTCCTGAATGAACTCGCCCATCTCCTCGCTGCGTGCAAGGAAATTCATGACGTCGCCCTCATGGTTCGTATAATACTGATGGAGCGACAGATAGTCGACGTAGGGATAGCTCTGGCGGAGGACCTCCTCTTCCCAGGTGCCGAACGTCGGCATCGTGCGGTAGGAGCTGCCGCAGGCGACGGTCTCAATGGTCGGGTCGAACATCTTCATGAGCTTGGCCGTCTCGCAGGCGATGCGGCCGTATTCCGTGGCCGTCTTCGAGCAGATCTGCCAGGGGCCGTCCATCTCGTTGCCGAGGCACCAGAGCTTGACGTTATAGGGGGCCTCGCGGCCGTTTTCGCGGCGCTTGTCCGCCCAATAGGTGTGCATGTCGCCGTTGCAGTATTCCAGCAGCTCCACGGCGTCCTTCGGCGTGCCGGTGCCGAGGTTCACGGCCATCATCGGCTGCGCGCCGATGCGCTCGCACCACTGCAGGAATTCATCCGTGCCGACCTGATTCGGCTCAATGGCGCTCCAAGCCATGTCAGGGCGGACGGGACGCTTGTCCTTCGGACCGATGCCGTCGCGCCAGTCGTAGCCGGACAGGAAGTTGCCGCCCGGATAGCGGATCTGCGTGACATGCAGCGGACGGATGAGCTCTTCCACGTCGCCGCGGAAGCCGAAGGCGTCGGCAGTCGGGTGACCCGGCTCATAGATGCCGGTATAGACGGCGCGGCCGAGATGCTCGATGAACGAGCCAAACACGCGGGGATCGATGGGGGAGATGATGCAGTCCTTCTGAAGTCGGATACGAGCTTTCATGAATTAACCTCCTGTGGATTCTCGTTTGATGATCGTACATTCCAGCATGATGTCCTTCTGCGCCGGATGCTTGCCGGAGAGCATGTCCAGCAGGGTGTGGCCCGCGCTCTGGCCCATCTGGAACAGCGGCAGGGCGACGGTGGAGAGCGACGGGCGGCAGACGGAGCTGATCTCACGGTTATCGTAGCCGATGAGGAAGATGTCCCTGCCGACCTCGATGCCGTTCTGGTTGCACCAGTCGATCACGCCGGTGCCGACAAGGTCATTCTGGGCGAAAATGGCCTTTGCGCCCGCGCGGATGAGCTCGCCGCCGAGACGGTAGCCGGAGTCACGGTCCCAGTCACTTGCGCGGACGAGGGAAGAGTCATAGGCTACGCCGTGGTCGTGCAGGGCCTGCAGGAAGCCGTTGGCGCGGCGCAGGGTGTGCACGGAGTGGATGGGACCCGTGATCATGCCGATGTGCTCCGACGTGTGCTCCAGCAGAGTGCCCGTGGCCTCATAGGCGGCAAGACGGTCATCATAGCCGACGCAGGGCACGTCCTGATCCTCGCAGGTGCAGTAAACGCACACGAACGGGATATGGGCATGCGCCTTCAGCGATGCGACAAGGTGGCTGTGACAGCCGATATAGATGATGCCCGCGACCTGCTTGGACAGCAGATCGTTCACGGCGGAGCGAACGAGCACGTTGCTCTCGGGATAGTCCCAGGGATTGTCGTGGTAGCGCTTGTTGAAACGCAGATTGCTCAGAATATAATGATAGTTCAGCGTCTCGCATACGGAGGCGACGCCGTCGACGATCTCCGGCGTGTTGAAGACGGTCAGGTCCTCCGTGATGATGCCGATGGTGCGCGCGTCGCCGAGCTTCAGCGAGCGGGCATTGAGATTCGGGCGGTAATTGAGCTGGTCCGCGATCTGCAGAATACGGTCGGCCGTCTCCTGCTTGACGCCGGATTTATTGTTCAGGACCTTGGAGACCGTTGCAATGGATACACCGGCCCGGTCCGAGATCTCGCGAATGGTTGCCATGAAATAGTTCACCTTCTCTGGTTTTTTACAATGCGGAGCGTTGATATAATCATATCATACCGCATGAAAAACAGCAAGAGCTAAACGTTTTATTTCGGGGAAAATGCTAAATTTGACGCAAATTACAGGGAAATTCCGCGTGCTGCACATTTTTGGCTTACATGCAGGCCGGAACGGGCAGCGGAGCGGCAGATGCGCCGGTTGATCGTTGTGAATTCTGCACAAAAAAGGGCTGGAAAAGTTGTATAAACTCACGATTCTGTAATTCCGCCTTTACAAATCCGAAAAATATGATATAATCAGATCAGAAAAAGTTAAACGTTTAAATCACCGGACGCCAATTGCGGCTTCGGCACGCGGCGACCGACGACGGATTCCGCGTTTTCTTTTCCAATTTTTTCTTAAACGTTTAACCATCAATGGAGGTTCCACATTATGGCAAGCAAGATCACGATCCCCGATTTGAAAAAAATTAGAGTAACGGATCCGCTGTTCAGCCATTACGCGGGCATGGTCGCAAAGAAAATGATCCCCGTGCAGTGGGAGATCCTCAACGGCAAGCAGGGCCAGAGCCGCTGCTTCTGCATTGATAATTTCCGCATCGCCGGCGGCACGCTCCAGGGTGAGCACCGCGGTGTCGTGTTCGGCGATACGGATGCCTATAAATGGCTCGAGGCAGTCGCTTATTGCGCAAATAACGGCGAAACAGAGTATATTCCCGAGGCTGACGAGCTCATTGAGATCATCGGCCAGGCCCAGCAGCCGGACGGCTACCTGAACACCTATTTCACGGTCTGTCATCCCGAGCTCCGCTGGAAGAACCTCACCGAGGGCCACGAGCTCTACAGCGCAGGTCATCTCATCGAGGCCGCCGTCGCCTACTATAACGCGACCGGCAAGCGCCGCCTGCTCGACATCGCCGCAAAGTTCGCAGATCTCATCTGCCAAACCTTCGGCGACGGCGAGGGTCAGCTTCCGGGCTATCCCGGCCATCAGGAGATCGAGCTTGCGCTCGTGAAGCTCTGGCGCGTGACGGGCGAGGAGCGCTACCTGAAGACGGCGCGCTTCTTCATTGACTGCCGCGGCCGCACGCCGAACTACCTGCTGCGCGAGATGAATGACCCGAACCACAAGGTCATTTTCCCCGAACTGCGCAACTACGATCCCTCCTACTCCCAGTCGCATGTGCGTCCCGTGGAGCAGAAGACAATGGAGGGCCACGCAGTCCGCGCCATGTACCAGTGCAGCGCAATGGCTGATCTGGCCGATATCCAGCAGGACGAGGCGCTGCGCAGCG
>NZ_JBBMFF010000175.1:0-44334 GCF_040096185.1 Faecousia intestinalis
TATCGCACAGACAGCGAGGAAATTGCCGCCGAGTGCGCACTCGGCTCGGAAATGCCCTATGATATCGCCTTCGTGACGGACAGCGTCGTCTGCGCCGTTTCGGAGGACAGGGTCCGATTCTTTGCGGCAGACGGCACAGAGCGCGGCGCTTATGTCGCGGAGAACGGCCGCATCGCCGACTATCACTTTGGCGGAGACGGCTTTGTGACCGTGCTGGTCGATCCCTATGAGACCTCCAGCCGCGCAGAGCTCATCACGCTACAGCCGGACGGCAGCGTTCTGGCGCAGTTGTCGCTGAGCTTCATGCCGGTCAGCCTTTCGGCCTGCGGCAGCTATGTCGGCATTCTGACGGCTGAAAAAGCGCTGCTCTACACGAGCGCGCTGGAGCCCGTCGCCCAGACGGAGCAGGACGGCACGGCCGTCTGCATTCTTGCCCGTTCGGACGGAACGGCCCTGCTGGCCGGTACCGGAACGGCAAGCCTGTTCCTGCCGTAAGCAGGAAAACGCCCGCAATGCGGGACTTTTACGGAGGCGCGACTGCTTCCGGGAGGAGTGAGCTTATGAAACCTACCATCTGCAGCCGATGCAAGAAGAACATCGCTGTGATTTTTATTACGAAGGTCGAAAACGGCGTGAGCACGAACGAGGGCCTGTGCCTGAAGTGCGCCCGCGAGCTGAAGATCAAGCAAGTCGACGACATCGTCGAGCGCATGGGCATCACGGATGAGGATCTGGACAATCTCAACGGCGAGATGATGGCCATGATGCAGCCGGAGCCGGACGAGACCGACGAGGACGACATCGGCAGCCGCACGGCGACATTCCCGCACATGAACCGCCTGTTCGGCAATCAGGGCGAGGTCGCCCCGCGCGAGGAGCCGAAGGAGACGCAGAACGGCAAGACGGAAAAGCCCAAGGTGAAGAAGCACAAGTTCCTCGACACTTACTGTCTGAGCCTCACGGGCCGTGCCCGCGCCGGTGAGCTGGACAAGGTCGTCGGCCGCGAGGTCGAAACGGAGCGTGTGGTGCAGATCCTCAACCGCCGTCAGAAGAACAATCCCTGCCTCATCGGTGAGCCGGGCGTCGGCAAGACGGCCATCGCCGAGGGTCTGGCGCAGCGCATCGTCGCGGGCGATGTCCCGTTCAAGCTGCGCGACAAAGAGGTCTATCTGCTCGACCTGACGTCGCTCGTCGCCGGAACGCAGTTCCGTGGCCAGTTTGAGAGCCGCATGAAGAGCCTCATCGCCGAGATTAAGGCCTGCGGCAACATCATTCTTGTCATCGATGAGGTTCACAACCTTGTCGGCGCGGGCGATGCCGAAGGCTCCATGAACGCCGCCAATATTCTGAAGCCTGCGCTGTCGCGCGGCGAAATTCAGGTCATCGGCGCAACGACGTTTGCCGAATACCGCAAATACATCGAAAAGGACTCCGCGCTCGAGCGCCGCTTCCAGCCTGTCACAGTCAATGAGCCGTCGCTGGAGGAGGCCGTCGCCATCCTGCGCGGCGTGGCGCATTACTACGAAGTGTTCCACGGCGTGACCATCCCGCCCGAAATGGCGCGGCAGGCCGTCGTGCTCTCCGAGCGCTATATCACGGACCGCTTCCTGCCGGACAAGGCCATCGACCTGCTTGATGAGGCTTGCTCCGATCTGAACCTGCACAGCAAGGAGATCTCCGATCTGGCCGAAAAGCGCAAGGAGCGCGACGACTACCAGCTTGAGATCAAGATGCTGACGGAGGACACGGAACAGCAGGACAATTTCGAGCGTCTGGCCAAGCTGCGCAGCAACGTCTGCCGCCTCGACGCCGAGATCGCCGAGCTGGAGGCGAAGCCCGCGCCCGTCCTGACCATGGAGAACCTTGCGCGCATCATCGAGCTTTGGACGAAAATTCCCGCCAGTAAAATTCGCGCGCAGGAATATGCCCAGCTGCGTGAGCTCGAGGACCGGCTGAAGCAGCACATCATCGGACAGGACGAGGCCGTCCATGCCGTTGCCGCCGCCATCCGCCGCAACCGCGTCGGCATCGCCGTGAAGAAGCACCCCGTTTCGTTCATCTTTGTCGGCTCGACCGGTGTCGGCAAGACGGAGCTGGTCAAGTGCCTCGCAAACGAGCTGTTCGACTCCGTCGATTCGCTCATCCGGCTGGATATGTCGGAGTACATGGAGCGCCACTCCGTCTCGAAGCTCATCGGCTCGCCCCCCGGCTATGTCGGCTATGACGAGGCGGGCCAGCTGACGGAAAAGATCCGCCGCAAGCCCTATTCCGTCATTCTGTTCGACGAGCTGGAAAAGGCTCACCCGGACGTGCTGAATATTCTGCTTCAAATTCTGGATGACGGCCGCATCACCGATTCGCAGGGCCGCGTCGTGAATTTTGAAAACACCGTCATCGTCATGACGTCCAATGCGGGCTCCGACCGGCAGGGCGGCTCCGTCGGCTTCGGCCGCACGGCGACCGAGCAGGGACGCGACAAGGCCATGAAGGCCCTGTCCGAATTCCTGCGCCCGGAATTTCTCAACCGCGTCGACGAGATCATCTGCTTCAACCGCCTCTCGGAGGAGAACTTCCGCGGCATCGCCGCCATCATGCTCGGTGAGCTGAAAACTGCCCTTGAAGAGCACGGCGTGGCGCTCCGTTGGGATGAGAGCGTCATCGACTACCTCGTACAGAAGTCCTATACTCTGACCTACGGCGCGCGCAACCTGCGCCGCACCATCCAGAAGGACATCGAGGACGTCGTCGCCGAAAAGCTCATCGACAGCTATGAGAACCCCATCACGGCGATCGGCCTGCAGGCGCAGGACGGCAAGCTGGAGCTGTCCTGCCTGTAAGCCACAGAAAGAGAGAACACGATGATCCGCGCTGTTTTTTTTGATATCGACGGCACGCTGGTCTCGCTGAAGACCAAGCGCTGCCCGGATTCCACAAAGGCGGCCATCCGCGCCCTGCGAGAGAAGGGCATTCGCGTCTATGTGGCCTCCGGCCGCTCCCGCTTCGAGCTGGAGGAGCAGGAGATGCTCCGCGGCATGACGTTTGACGGCTATCTGACCAACAACGGCCAGATCGTCTATGACGGCAGCTGGAACCTGCTGCGCACGGTGGCAATGGTTCCGGACGAGGTCCGTGCCCTTGTGGACTACTGTGACGAGCGTTCGCTCCCGCTGTGGCTCGTCAGCGAGCAGCGCTCGCGCTTCAATTACCATTTCAACGACCGCGTGCCGGTCGTTATGGCAGAGATCCATACGGAGATCCCGGAGCGCTGCGACCTGCATACCATGCTGCAGGAGCCGGTCGTCAAGGCCGTCATGTTTCTGACGGCGCAGGAGGTCCGCGAAGGCCCGCTGTCGTTCATGCCGCATGCACGCTCGACGCAGTGGTTCATCCATGGGCAGGATATCATCCCTGCCGAGGGCGGCAAGCTGCCTGCGATGCGCTTCATGGCTGAGGCGAACGGTTGGACACCGGACGAGCTGATGGCCTTCGGCGATTCCGAAAACGACAATGAAATGCTCCGCTATGCGGGTACTGGCGTTGCCATGGGCAATGCGCTCGAGGAGACGAAGGCCGCCTCTGACTATGTCACGGACGACTGCGACGACGAGGGCGTGGCCCATGCGCTGGCACATTTCGCGCTGATCTGAGAGAATCGACCATGATGCACCGGAGCATCTCAGCATATGCGGTGTATAACGGCCTCGCAGAGTTCGCCGCCCGCAGGCGGCGAATCAATTGAAATCATTTTCTCCGGCGGCGTGTACGTCGGAGAAAATACAGCTCAGTCCGCCAGTGTGCGGATCGCCCGCCTCCGGCGGGCGATCGTGCGCGCAGCGGACTGCAATCCTTTGCCGGAAAATCGAATGATTTTCCGGCAGGCAAAAAAATGACGCCTCTCGGCGTCATTTTTTCATGTTTGATTGGGACTATAAGCCGGGTTCTGTGATCGACAGCCATCTATCTCGACGCAGCGTTGCCGCTGCGCTCAAGCCACCCCCTCGGAAGCGGCCGGGCAGGCCATATGCTTCCTCCACGGTGTTGCACCGGATAGAGTTTACAGCGCCGCAATGTTCCCATGCGGCGGGTGAGCTCTTACCTCGCCTTTCCACCCTTACCCCGCGAGCGGGGCGGTATTTCTCTGTTGCACTTTTCCTGAAGTCGCCTTCGGCGGGCGTTACCCGTTATCCTTGCCCTGTGGTGCCCGGACTTTCCTCACATGGGCGCTTTTCAGCGCAGATGCGCGGCTGTCCGTCCCAGTCGTGTTTATTTTACTTTATTTTGGCGGAAATGTCAAACGGATTGCAAAATTTATCCCGAGCGGATATAATATGGGAGTAGTTCAACGCCTGCGCCGCGCGGCGCAGGGGAAAGAAGGACATAGATCATGACTGTAACGGAATATTTCACCCGGCTGCAGGGGAAGCGCGTTCTGGTGCTTGGCCTCGGTGTAAGCAACCGGCCGCTCGTGCGCCTGCTGCTGCGGTTTGCCATTGACGTCACGGGCTGCGACCGCACGCCGCGGGAGAAGCTCGACCCGGAGGTGCTCGAGCTGGAGCGCCTCGGCGCGAGGCTGCACCTCGGCGATGATTATCTGACGGGCATCTCCGGCGATGTGGCCTTCCGCACACCCGGACTGCACCCGGGAAAGCCGGAGCTGCAGGCGCTGCGTGCCGCAGGGACGCAGTTTACCTCGGAAATGGAGGCCTTTTTCGAGGTCTGCCCCTGCAGGATCATCGGCGTGACCGGCTCAGACGGCAAAACGACGACAAGCACGCTTATCTCCGAAATTCTGAAGCATGCAGGCCATCGCGTCTGGACCGGCGGCAATATCGGAACACCGCTGCTCGATCAGGCGGAGCACATGACGCCGGACGACCTCGTCGTGCTGGAGCTGAGCTCGTTCCAGCTTATGGACCTTCGCCACAGCTGCCACATCGCCGTCGTGACGAACCTTGCGCCGAACCATCTCGACGTACACCGCGACATGGCGGAGTACATCGACGCAAAAAAGCATATTTTCACCCGCCAAACCGCGCAGGACGTGCTCATTCTGAACGCGGACAACACCATCACGGCCGGGTTTGCACCGGAGGCCGCCGGAGAGGTTCGGATGTTCTCGCGGCAGACCGTCCCTGCGCACGGCGCGCGCTTCCGGGACGGCGTGATCCGGCGCGACGGCGTACCCGTCGTGCGGCAGGAGGAGATCAAAATTCCCGGCCTGCACAATGTGGAAAACTACATGGCAGCCATCCTCGCGGTCGAAGGGCTGGCCTCGGATGAGGATATCCGCTATGTCGCGCGGAACTTCGGCGGTGTGGAGCACCGCATCGAGTTCGTGCGCGAAAAGGACGGCGTAAAGTTCTATAACGACTCCATCGCCTCGTCCCCGAGCCGTACCATCGCGGGCCTGCGCAGCTTCTCCGAGAAGGTCATTCTTATCGCGGGCGGCTATGACAAGCACATTCCGTATGACGTGCTCGGCCCGGAGATCGCAGCGCACGTCAGGCTCCTCGTCTGCACCGGCGCGACCGGCCCGAAGATCGCAGCCGCGGCCCGCGCCGTTCCGGATGCGCCGGAGGTTCTCGAAATTCCGGATTTCTATGATGCCGTTCACGCCGCTGCGCAGCAGGCAAAGCCCGGTGATATCGTGCTGCTGTCCCCGGCGAGCGCCGCCTTTGACCGCTTCAAGAACTTTATGGTCAGAGGCGCGGAATTCAAGAAAACGGTGATGGCGCTGTGAGCGGGGGAGATATCCGCTGCTCGGCCGTTATCGTCGCAGCCGGCAGCGCGCAGCGCATGCAGGGCATCGACAAGCTCCTGGCACCGTTGGACGGCGTGCCCGTCCTGCGTCGGACGGTCGAAGCACTGGCATCTGCGCCCGAGATCACAGAGCTGATCGTTGTTACGCGTGCAGACCGCTTGGAGGCCGTGCAGGCCCTGTGCGAAGGACTTTCCAAGCCCGTTTCCGTCGTTCCCGGCGGGAAAACGCGGGCGGAATCCGTCCTGTGCGGCCTTTCTGCGGCAGCCATGCCCTATGCCGCCATTCATGACGGTGCGCGTCCGCTCGTCACAAATGAGGTGATCGCGCAGGCCATTGCCGCCGCCGTCTCCTGCGGGGCTGCAGCGCCAGCCGTCTCCGTTCACGACACCATCAAGCGCGCCGAAAGCGGCCTTGTGCTTGAAACGCCGGACCGCAGCACGCTGTTTGCCGTCCAGACGCCGCAGGTCTTCCGGACGGAGGAAATTCGCTCCGTGCTCCGCTGGGCCATCGCGCAGGGGCTGCCGCTCACGGACGACTGCTCCGCCATGGAAGCGGCCGGAAGGCCGGTGCGCCTGACGCCCGGCGATGTCGAAAATTTGAAGATCACAACACCGGTCGATCTGCGCATCGCAGAGGCGATCTGGAAGGGGAGAACGACATGAGGATCGGACATGGATATGATGTACACCGCCTCGTTCCGGGGCGCAAGCTCATCCTCGGCGGCGTGGAAATTCCGTTCGAGCGCGGGCTGGACGGTCACTCCGATGCGGACGTGCTCACGCACGCTCTGATGGACGCCCTGCTCGGCGCAGCCTGTCTCGGCGACATCGGCCTGCTGTTCCCGGATAACGACCCGCAGTACAAGGGCATTTCGAGCCTTCTGCTGCTGGAGGAGGTCGTGCGCCGCGTGCATGCGGCGGGCTTTGCCGTCGGCAACGCCGATATCACCGTCCTATGCCAGCGGCCGAAGCTCCGGCCCCATATTCCCGCCATGCAGGAGCGCCTGCGCGCCCTGCTCGGCACGGAGACCGTTAATGTCAAGGCGACGACCGAGGAAGGCCTCGGCTTTACGGGCAGCGGCGAGGGCATCGCCTGCCACGCCGTGTGTCTGCTGGAGGAATGCACATGAAAACGCTTCTGATCACCGGCTTTGAGCCGTTCGGCGGCGAGACGATCAACCCGGCATGGGAGGCCGTGAAGGCCCTGCCGGAGCAGATCGGCGGCTGGCAGCTCCGGAAGCTGCAGATCCCGACCGTCTTCAGCCTTGCGGCTGCAAGAACGCTCGCCTGCGCGGCGGAGTGCCGCCCGGATGCGGTCCTGTGCATCGGGCAGGCGGGAACGCGCAGCGCCGTGACGCCGGAATATGTCGGCATCAACCTGCGCCACGCGCGCATAGCGGACAACCTTGGAAATCAGCCGCAGGACGAGCCTGTCGTGCCCGGCGGCCCCACCGCCTACTTTGCAACGGTCCCGGTGCGCGCCATGACAGCCGCCATCGAGGCGCAAGGCATCCCGGCCGCCGTGTCCTACACGGCCGGGACCTATGTCTGCAATGACCTGCTGTACACGCTCCTGCATCACTATGCCGGAACGCCGGTCCGCGCCGGGTTCATCCATGTGCCCTTCCTGCCGGAGCAGGCCCCGCAGGGCGTGGCCTCCATGCCGCTTGCACAGATGATCCGCGCACTGGAGGCGGCCGTCTCCGCGCTCTGAGCCGGCTCAGAGAAAGTGCTTCATTTCCTCGATATTGGCCTGCTCCGTCTGCAGCAGCCGCGTGGACAGGGACGAGACCTTCGGGTCCAGCACGCCCATGGCGCGCAGGTTCTGCATACTCTTGACCATGCCACGCGTATTGCCCTGCACGAGCATCTCGGCGATTCTCGCCGTCGTGTTCCGGCTACTGCGGACGCGCAGCTTCGCCGTGAGCATGGAGCCGTATTTTGCCAGCGGATTCACGCCGCTTAAGCGCACGCCGCGCTCGCGCAGCAGGCGGTCCGCCTCGGCGTAGATGCTGTCATATTCCTTCCATTGGCTCCGCAGCGCGCTCTGCATGGCGGGATTCTGCGCCTCCGGCAGCACGGCGCGGATGCCGCTGCAGCCCATTTCCGTGCTCTGCCGGATGGAGCGGAGCATTTCGATCTCATTTTGCATGCTTTATCACCTCGCGCATAGCTTTCCACGAAAATTCCCGCCCATTCTCCGGAAAACCCAACTTTTTTTCTGCAAAGAAGGGCTCGGCATTGACAAGATTCGGGAATCGCGCTATAATATTCAAGTGCTGTTGCGCAGCAATTGGAAGTAAAAAGGAGAATGTCCGATGTATCATACCATGACAATTGCGGGGGTCCAGCGGGATCTGCCGATCTGCAAAGTTTCTGACGACCTCTATATTGGTGCATTTGTGATTTTCGGCGACGTCGAGCTGACGGTCAAGACGGCTGAGGCGCTGCTGAAGAAGGCGCCGGAGTACGACTATATGATCTCTGCCGAGGCCAAGGGGATCCCCCTGATCTATGAGATGGCCCGTCAGAGCGGCCAGAACAAATATTTCCTCGCGCGCAAGGCGCCGAAGCTCTATATGTCCGGCGTGTTCGATGTGAAGGTCAACTCCATCACGACGGCCAAGGAGCAGCATCTCTACCTCGATAAAGCCGATGCCGAGCTCATGCGCGGCAAGCGCATCCTTATCGTCGACGACGTTATCTCTACCGGCGAGTCCCTCGCCGCTGTTGAGAAGCTCGTGGAAGAGGCGGGCGGCATCATCGCAGGCCGTATGGCCATCCTCGCCGAGGGCGACGCCCAGAACCGCGACGACATCATCTACCTTGAGAAGCTGCCGGTGTTCCACGCAGACGGCACGATCAAGGAATAAGCAGAATTACATTGCCGCCGAACCCGAATGGGCTCGGCGGCATTTTGCTGCTTAGCGGCGGTTCTCGTTCTGATTCTGCTGCTGGCTCTGCTGTTGATTCTGCTGGTTTTGCTTCTGATTCTGCTTCTGGTTCTGATTGCGGTTTTCCATGGTGGAAAAGCCTCCTGAATTTTGATTTCGCGGTTTTGCCGCGGCATTAGTATAACCGCCGCGGCTTCATTTATCCTTCGGCTTGAAAATGAGACTGGCAAGCAGGCCGAAGATCACGGCCGCCGTGATCCCCGCGGCAGAGGCAGTCAGGCCGCCCGTCAGGATGCCGAGCGCGCCGTCCTCGTCCACTGCTTTTTTGACGCCGCGGGCCAGCGTATTGCCGAAGCCCGTCAGCGGAACGGTCGCGCCCGCGCCCGCAAAATCGACGAGCTTGTCATACAGCCCGACGGCACCAAGCAGGACGCCCGCTACAACATAGGCGACCAGAATGCGCGCCGGTGTCAGCTTCGTTCGGTCGATGAGGATCTGGCCGATGACGCACAGCAGGCCGCCGACCAGAAATGCTTTGAGATAGTCCATGTCAGCTCCTTTCCAGAACGGCGGCGTGGCAGACGGCAGGGATCGACTCGCCCTGCTGGGTGGACAGCGGAGAGAGCAGCGCGCCCGTTCCGCAGAACAGCAGGCGGCGCAGCTCGCCACGCTCCATCCGGGAAAGCAGCGGTCCGCAAAGAACGGAAGCGCTGCACCCGCAGCCGGAGCCGCCGCAGTGCACGTCCTGCCGCCTTGTATCGAAGATCATCACGCCGCAGTCCTGCACGTCTGCGTGGATGCCGTCCTTCTCGAGAAGTCCGTGCAGAATTTCGCTGCCGAGCCTCCCAAGGTCACCTGTGATGATCACGTCATAGTCCTCCGGCGCACAGTGCAGGTCATCAAAATGTGCGTGCAGTGTCGCAAAGGCTGCCGGGGCCATGGCCGCCCCCATGTTGTTCGCATCGCAGATGCCGCGGTCGACGATGCTGCCGATCGTGGCGGCCGTGATGCGGATGCCGCGTTCCCCGCCGCCGAGCAGGACTGCGCCCGCGCCTGTGACCGTCCACTGCGACGTCGGCGTGCGCTGCCCGCCATAGCCTAGCGGGAAGCGGTACTGCCGCTCGGATGAGGCGAAATGCGACGAGGTCATGGCCAGCGCCGTGCGCGCGTAGCCTCCGCTGACGGACATGGCTGCAAGCAGCAGGGACTCCGCCATCGTCGAGCACGCGCCGTAAAGACCCAGCGTCGGCACGCCGCGGTTGCGCAGGCTGAAGCTCGAGCCGATGCACTGATTCAGCAGGTCCCCGGCAAAGGCCGCGTCAAGATCCGCATCGGTCAGCCCGGCCTTCTCCAGCGCCAGCTCCAGCGTCATCTGCTGCATGCGGCGCTCGGCCCGCTCCCAGCTCTTTTCGCCGAATGTCGTGTCCTGCACCGTTGCCGTAAACTGATCGCCGAGCGGCCCCTCGCGCTCCTTTTTCCCGGCGACGGAGGCGAAGCCGCGCACGACCGGCGGCTGCGGAAAGCGGATGCTCTGCCGCCCCATGTGATTCGTTCCCATGAACGTTCCTCCGATCATTTGATTCGGATATAGTATGCCGTTTTCGTGCGAAAAAATTGCGGTGCAAACACAACGTTCACACCGCAATTTTGACAAATCATTTTTCGGGCTTCTGCAGCAGCGGCCACAGGCGGAGCAGCAGGAGAGCCAGCAGCACCCGGATCGCCGCCCACACCAGCAGGCTCAGCACGGCAAGCAGCCGCCCGCCGCCGCGGCACAGGCCATCAAAGAAGGCCAGCGGGAAAAAGCCGGAGAACAGGCTCTCCGAAAAAAGGCCGGAGAATGCGCCGAGCACCATGGCAAGCGCAAGAAGTACATTGATGCCGAGCATCACGCAGCAGGGACCCGTGCCCTGCTTTTCGCGCAGGGTGCGCCAACCGAGAGCCCGCAGAAAGCGGCGGCTTACGCAGAAATACACCAGACTGATCGCCCAGATGATGAGCAGACCGATATAGCCGCTCAGCACGCGCGACCGCGCAAAGTCCGGCAGGTGGAAGGGGAAGAGATATAGGTGCAGCGGCAGGCACAGGACCGTCAGTAGCACGAATTCCATCCAGGCAGCCGCACGAAACGCACGATAGGCCGTCAGCGGAACAGGCTCTTCCTTCCGCGCCGCGCGCCATGCCAGCCACAGACCGGCGCACAGGGCAGCGGACGGCAGGAAGAAGAAAAACGCCGCGCCGCCGAACAGGCGGCCGTCCTTCGGCAGCAGAACGCCGACAGAGGCGGCAAGCTCGTGGAAGCCGTGCTGCATGGCGGGGAACAGCAGTGTCAGCAGCAGGAACAGGACAAGGCCCGCCGTGGAGACCGCCGCCGTGAGCAGACACAGGCGGGATGCAGCCACATGCTGCAGACGCAGGGGAACGGGCTGCGGGCCCTCCGGCAGCGTTGCGCCGCAATGGCGGCAGAGGCGGGCGTCAGCGGCATTCTCGGTGCCGCACTGCGGGCAGGTCATGATGCATTCTCCTTTCCCTCGGGCGGCGCGATGCGGACGGCCCGGAGCGACTCGCCGGGATACCAGCCCTCGGGCATGGCAAGGGCAGCCAGCTCGTCCGTCTGGCAGGCAATGTAGTGGATCGTCCGCGTGGATTCCTCCAGCAGGACATATTCGGAGTTGTCCGTGTCGTGGAGCATCCAGATATAGGCGGGCAGGCGGAAGAGCGTCGTGTCATAGGTTGCGCCGAGCGCCGCGAGGCGATCGACCTCCGCCTGATAGTCCGCGGCGGAATAGCGGCAGGACAGGCGCGTGAACAGCTCGTCCTGCAGGAGCGTATAGCGATAGAGGTGGTGGTAATCCCGGTCCTGCGCACGCTGCAGCAGCGCATCGGGCGGGAAGATCGGGAAGAGCTCCTGCATGCGCGGCGGCGCAGCGCTCTGCGTACCGTCCGCATCGCCGGTAGAGGTCAGGTTGGAGAGCAGGTCAAAAACGGCGCTGCCGTGCCAGGTCTCGCCGCCGGTATTGCCGTAATCGGCCAGATCCGTCGTCTGCACGATGGCGCAGCCGCTCAGCAGGACAGCAAAAAGCAGCGCAAGGGCAAGCAAGCATTTTTTCATGGAAGGCCTCCTCCACCGATATATTCTCCGGTTCTTCTCTGCTAGTATACCATATGGGCAGAGGAAAGTCAAATGTCGCTGCAGCGGTGAAAAAGGCTTGCCTTTTCGGGTTTGGTATGGTATTATATTGCTAATAGTGTTAGCAATATAAGGAGAACCAACAAAGACCATGGACTATTCCGCACTTGCAGCCGAGCTGCTGTCGTTCCGGACGGCGCTGCACCATCTTCCTGCCGTCCGCGGGCTGGACGAGATGTCCGGCGGCGAATATTTTGTCCTGCATTTCCTGCTGCGCCACGGCGGAACGGCAGGGCCGTCCGAGCTGAGCCGCTCTCTGTATGCCAGCTCCGCGCGCATCGCCGCCCTGCTGAAGCATCTGGAGGCCAAGGGCTGGATCGTCCGCACGCCGGATGCTGACGATGAGCGCCGTGTGGACGTCGTCCTCACAGAGGCCGGCGCTGCATGCATCCGGGAGCAGCTGGGCGCGGTGCTGGATGAGGTCTCCGTCCTTCTGTCGGCGCTCAGCCCGGAGGAGGCGGCGGAATATGTCCGACTGCAGCGCAAGCTGCTCGAGAAGGGAGGAACCGTTTGAAAAGACCCATCGACTGGCGGGAGGACCGCTCTGCCGTGCGAGAAAAGGTCGCCGAATCGGCACGCTGTGTGCTGCCGATCGTTCTGATCGTCGTTCTGCTGTGTCTGACTGCAGCGCCGATGAAGCCGGACCTGCTCCTGAGTTTTCTCATCGGCGGCGTGATGCTGGTCGTCGGCATGGGCCTGTTCTCGCTCGGCGCGGAGCAGTCCATGACGCCCATCGGCACCAAGATCGGCACGGCGCTTACGCGCACGAAGAATCTGCCGCTCATCCTCGGCGTGAGCTTCGCGCTCGGCTTTGCCATCACCGTGGCCGAACCGGACCTGCAGGTGCTGGCCGAAACCGTGCCGCACATCAGCAGCACAGTGCTCCTGCTGACGGTCGGCGTGGGCGTCGGCCTGTTTATGGCCGTGTGCATGCTGCGCATCGTCACGGGCGCGAACCTGCGCTGGCTGCTGATCGGCTGCTATGCGCTCATCTTCCTGCTGGCCGCCTTTTCAGACCCCGATTTTCTCGGTATCGCCTTTGACTCCGGCGGCGTGACGACCGGTCCAATGACCGTGCCGTTCATCCTCGCCATGGGCCTCGGCGTGTCGAATATCCGAAGCGACCGCCGCGCGGAGGCTGACAGCTTCGGCCTTGTGGCGCTGTGCTCCGTCGGGCCGATCCTCGCGGTGCTGATCCTGGGCTTTTTCTATCAGGGCAGCGACGCCGTTGCCGACCTCAGCTCGGCCTCATTCGGCAGCTCGACTGCCATCGGCGGCGCGTTCCTCGCCTCCGTTCCGCTCTACCTCAGAGAAATGGCGATCTCCATGCTGCCGATCGTGGCGATCTTCTTTCTGTTTCAGCTCACGCTGCTGCGCCTGCCGGGCCGCAGCCTTGCCAAGATTCTTATCGGCATTCTCTATACCTATGTTGGCCTTGTCCTGTTCCTCACCGGCGTGAACGTCGGCTTTTCGCCGCTCGGCGCGGAGCTGGGCGCAGAGCTGGCCGTGCACGGCTGGCTGCTCGTTCCGCTCGCCATGGTGCTCGGCTGGTTCATCATCTCGGCCGAGCCTGCTGTCGGCGTGCTGGAAAAGCAGATCGAGAGCGTCAGCGCGGGCGCGATCCCCGGCAAGGTCATCCAGCGCAGCCTCTCCGTCGCCATCGCGCTGGCCATGGGCCTATCCATGCTGCGCGTGCTGACGGGAATCTCCATTCTGTGGTTCCTCGTGCCCGGCTACGGCATCGCGCTGGCGCTGTCGTTCTTCGTGCCGGACATCTACACGGCCATCGCCTTCGACTCCGGCGGCGTGGCCTCTGGCCCAATGACGGCAACATTCATGCTCCAGTTCGTCATGGGCGCAAGCAGCGCGCTCGGCGGCAACATCCTGCGCGACGCCTTCGGCGTGGTGGCCCTTGTCGCCATGATGCCGCTGCTGTCCATTCAGGCCGTTGGCTTCCTCTATGAGCGCCGCGCAAAGCGCGCAGCCGTGGCCCCGGAGCACTACGGCGACTTCGACATTGTGGAGCTTTGGGAGGATGCGGCATGAATTATGTGATCTCCATCATCGCGCCGGAGCGGCTCGAGATCCTCACGGACCTGTGCGAAGGGCTCGGCCTGCCGCTGACCGTCACGCTCCATGGGCGCGGGACAGCCGTGCAGAGCATGCTCGACCTGCTCGGCATCGAATCGAATGAACGCCGCGTTGTACTGACGATCGCCGACGCGGAAAAGACGGCAGCGCTGATCGCCGCGCAGAAGCGGCGGCTGCACATCGGCGTGCCGGGGCACGGCATCGTCATCGCCGTGCCGATCAAAAGTGTAGGAGGAGGAAATACGGTGGCATATCTGAACGGCGGGAGAAGCCCGAAATACACACCGGACCTGAGCTGCGCCTATGAGCTGATCATCGCCATTGCAAACGAGGGCGGCACGGACGCCGTGATGAACGCGGCGCGCGCAGCCGGAGCCAGAGGCGGCACGGTCCTTCACGGCAAGGGGACCGGCGCAAAGGGCGCACCGAAATTCTACAACATCTCCATCGCGGCGGAGAAGGAGGTCATCCTTATTGTCTCTGCAGCGGAGCAGAAGGCCGAGATCATGCGCTCCATTCTGCGCAAGGCAGGACCGGACAGTGACGCGGGCGCCATCGTCTTCTCGCTCCCGGCCTCGGCCGTGGCGGGCTTCGGTCTGCTGGAGGAGAATTGAACTTTAATGTATGCATCGAGCCGTGGCGTTTCGCCACGGCTCTTTGTGCAGGTGTTGTAATCTCCGGGCCGCTATGGTAAAATAACAGAAAACAACGGGGGAGGAAACGATGAAGCAGCGCACCTATCTTGCCATTGATCTCAAATCGTTTTACGCCTCCGTCGAGTGCCGCGAGCGGGGGCTGGACCCGCTGAACACGAATCTCGTTGTGGCGGATGAGTCGCGGACGGACAAGACGATCTGCCTTGCCGTCACGCCGACACTCAAGAGCTATGGCATCTCCGGCCGCGGGCGGCTGTTCGAGGTGCGGCAGCGCGTCCGCGAGGTCAATGCCTGGCGGCAGGCCCGCGCGCCGGGCAGAACGCTGACCGGCAGCTCGCATCAGTTTTCCGCGCTGCAGCGCGACCCTGCGCTGGCGGTGGACTTTGTGATCGCGCCGCCGCGCATGGCCTATTATATGGAATACAGTACGCGCATCTATGAGATTTACCGGAAATATATCGCACCGGAAGACATCGTCGTCTATTCCATCGACGAGGTCTTCCTCGATGTGACGGACTATCCTTATGACTGCACCGCCCATGAGCTGGCGCAGACCATCATCCGCGACGTGCTCGAAACGACCGGCATCACGGCGACGGCCGGCATCGGGACGAATCTCTTCCTCGCCAAGGTCGCCATGGACATCGTGGCAAAGCACATCCCGCCCGATGAAAACGGCGTTCGCATCGCGGAGCTGGACGAAATGAAATTCCGCAGGGAGCTCTGGGCGCACCGGCCGCTGACGGACTTCTGGCGCGTCGGCCGCGGCATCGCCCGCAGGCTCGAGGCGCACGGCATGTTCACGATGGGGGACGTCGCGCTTTGCTCCGAGCAGAACGAGGAGCTGCTCTACCGCCTGTTCGGCAAGAATGCGGAGCTGCTCATCGACCACGCGTGGGGCTGGGAGCCCTGCACCGTCCCGTCCATCAAGGCCTACCGCCCGTCCGAGAACAGCCTGAGCTCCGGGCAGGTGCTGAGCTGCCCCTACGAGGCGGCAAAGGCCCGGCTTGTTTTGCGGGAAATGGCGGATCAGCTCTCGCTGGAGCTGGTGGAAAAGGGCCTCGTGACGGACCAGGTCGTGCTGACAGTCGGCTATGACATTGAAAATCTGACGGACCCAGCCCGCCGCACGGCCTATTCCGGCCCGGTGGAGCAGGACCGCTACGGGCGGCGCGTGCCGAAGGCCGCGCATGGCGCGCAGAAGCTCGACGCACCGTCGTCCTCCACACGGCGGATCATGGAAGCAGCCTCCGCCCTGTTTGACCGCATCGTAGACGGCGGGCTGCTCGTCCGGCGCATGTATCTCGTCGCCGCGCACATCGTCCCGGAGGACGAGGCGCAGCCGGAGGAGATGGAGCAGCTGGACCTGTTCACCGATCTTGCCGCCGTGGACGCCCGGCGCGAGGCGGAGCAGGCGGCGCTGGCGCGCGAAAAGAAGCTGCAGGAGACGACGCTGGCCATCAAGAAGAAATTCGGCAAAAATGCCATTCTCAAGGGCATGAGTCTGGAGGAAGGCGCAACGGCCCGCGAGCGAAACGCCAGGATCGGCGGGCATAAGGCATGAGGAGGAATACATGACCGGAAAATATGACGCGATCCTGCACCTGCCGCACCATGTCTCCAAAAAGCACCCGCCCATGCCAATGGCCGACCGCGCTGCGCAGTTTGCGCCGTTTGCAGCCCTGACCGGCTACGACGCGGCCATCCGGGAAAACGCGCGCCTCACGCAGGAGCGGATCGACCCCGCAGAAGCGGAGCTTGCCGCGCTGGACCGGCGCTTCCGTCTGCTGCAGGAGCATCTGGAGGAGCAGCCGGAGGTACGCCTGACCCGGTTCCGGCCGGATGAACGGAAATCCGGCGGAGCCTACGAGACCGTCAGCGGGATCGTGAAGCAGATCGATTCCATTGCACGCCGCATCCGCCTTCTGGACGGAACGGACATTCCCATGGACGATGTACTGACGCTGGACGGCGCGCTGTTTGATGTTTTGGATTAAGGGAGAGAGAAAATCATGAAAGAGCTGATGAAAACAAACGTCTATGACGTCGGGGAATCGGTGCTGATCGTCGGCAGCTGCCTGCCGGACATGGAGCCGGAGGGCTTTGCGCAGCTGCGCGCGGAAGCCGACCATGTTTTCGAACTGTGCCTTGAGCAGACGCATATCAACATGGCCATCACGAAGATCAGCGCCATGCTCTACACCGGCAAGATCCGCACGCTGCGCTTTGCGACGGTCGACCGCTCGCCGCACTGCGTGCAGATGCACTACATCCAGAACGAGCTGCGGCGGATGATGGACCTCTCCGCCGTGACGATCGAAAATTACGTCGTGGAGAACGGGAAGCTGACGAAGCTCTCGCCGGAGCTCATCTATCTTTCCAAGCACCTCGGTGAGCTGTCCCGCCGGATGGGCGAAAATGTATAAAAAATCCGCAGGATGGGATTTTTCCCATCCTGCGGAGCGAGACTATCAAAAACCTGCCTAGCCGAAAGTCTCGGAGGGAAGGATAGTGTGAAAGGAAACCGTCAGGGTTTCCTTTCGCGTTAAATAACCCGCCGCGCGGCAGAATTGCAAAATAATGATACAAAAATTCATTTTGCAATTCTGAAAGCAGCTTGTCAAAAAAGCCCAAAGGGACTTTTTTGACAAGCTGACTCCGCAGGATAGGAATTTACCCATCCTGCGGAGCTTTTTTGCTTAATCGGCGTCCATGGCGACCACACAGGCGCTGAGCACCTGGCTGAGGATCGGCGTGCAGACGGACGCGCCGCCGCCGCCCTCCTCGACCACGACGATGAAGGCGAGGGGATAGTCGCTGTCCTGCAGGAAGCCTGCAAAGACAGCGTTGGCAGCCTTCCCGCCGCCGTTTTCCGCCGTGCCGGACTTTCCGCCTGCGTATAGTCCGGCGAAGTTCCACTCGCCGTAGACGTTGACGACGGCATTGTGCATCATGTCCGCAAGGCGGTCGGCCGTCGTGCTGTCGAGCAGACGTCCTGTGGAGCTTGTGGAGGCCTTGTACTTGACCGAATCACCGTATGTGACCTCCTTTACGAGGTATGGCTCTGCGGCGGAGCCGCCGTTTGCGATCGCGCCCATATAGGTCATATACTGACAGGGGTTGATCTGGTCCGTATACTGGCCGATGCCGGCCCATGCCAGCTCGGATTCCGCCGCATTGGAGACATCAAAGCTTCCGGCGGCCGTCGTCGTGCCGTCAAAGCTGTAGCGGCGCGTGACGCCGACCTGCTCGGCATAGCGCATCAGCGTCTTTGGGCCGAGCTCAGCTGCGATCTCGCCGAAAACGACGTTGCAGGAATGGGCCAGCGCCTCTTCAAAGTTCAGCGTGCCGTGCACGCCGTTGCACTGGATGGTCTCGCCGCCGATGACGGCGCTGCCCTCGCAGGTGAACGTCCGGGATCCGATATCCGGGATCTCATCCAGCGCGGCCGCAGCCGTGACGAGCTTGAAGACGGATCCGGGCGTATAGGTGGCGTGCAGGAAGCGGTTGACATACACGCCCTCGTAGGTCTCGGGGCTGCCCTCCACGTCCGGCACATCGTCCGGGTCGTAGGTTGGGGAGGAGACGGCGCAGAGGATCTCGCCCGTCTTGTAATTATAAACGCCGACGGTTCCCTTGCGCCCGTCGAGCGCGGCCAGCGCCGTGCGCTGCACGTCTGCGCTTACGGTCAGCATCATCTGACCCTCGCGCTTGCCGGTGGAATAGGTGCCGTTGATGCGGTCGAAGCCGACAAGCTCCGAACCGTATTCCTGCAGCAGGAACGGCGTGATATTGCCCTCACGGTCGCCGAGCAGGTGCAGCATGCTGCGGCGCAGCGAGGCACTGTCGGCATAGGACTTGCCGTTCGTGGCATCGAGCACGACGGTGCCGCCGCGGTCGACGATCTTGCCGCTGTTCATAACGCCGTCCGTATAGACATGGGGGCTGTTCTGGAACGTGACCCAGTCCGGTGAATCGATAAAGTAGCGCACCACGATCACGCCCATGCCGAGCAAAAGCATCCCCGCCAGCGCAAGTGCGAACCACGCGCGTTTTGCAAGCTTATTCAAGCGGCTCCACCTCCTCTGCCTTTGCGGTGCGGACCGCGAAGCTGGCGTTCTGGCGCGTGTCCGCCGCCTTGAGGAAGGCGATCAGGCCCCACGAGGCCAGCATGCTCGAGCCGCCGTTGGAAAGGAACGGGAACGTCACGCCGGTCAGCGGGAGCAGGTCCATCGTGCCGAACACGTTCAGAATGGTCTGGATGGTCAGGATCGCCACGGCGGCGCAGGCAGCAATGGTATAGAAGCTGCTGCGGCCGACCTTGGCCGAGCGGACGGTAAACACCGCAAGGATCACGATGACCGCAACGGCGCATAGGCCGATGATAAGGCCCCATTCCTCACAGAGGAAAGCAAAAACGAGGTCCGTATCCGCCGCAAAGACATATTTGAGCCAGCCGTTGCCCGCGCCGAGGCCAAACAGGCCGCCGGAGGCGATGCACATCATCGCGCGCGTCTGCTGGTAGCCGCCCGCAGAGGCATATTCCCACGCATGGCCCCATGTTGCAAAGCGGCGCAGGATATGCGGCCGGAAGCGAACGGCCAGAACGCCTGCAAAACCCGTGGCCGCGCAGGCCAGCGTGACCGTGGCGAAGCTGCCGGAACGCAGGAAGGCGATGACGAGGAACGCAACGAAGAAGATGAGCGCCGTGCCGAAGTCGTTCATCAGGGCAAGGCAGCCGCAGATGGCGGCGGAATAGACAATGAACAGGAACAGGTTCCGCTTCGTTACGATGCGGTCCATCGTGGATGCGCCGACATAGAGGAAGCAGAGCTTGACCAGCTCGGACGGCTGGAACGAGATGCCGCCAAGCGAGATCCAGTTGCGCGCGCCGTTGTTCTCCTGCCCGAACACCAGATTGACGAGCAGCAGGAGCATGCCGCCGACGGCGGCCAGATAGCGAAATTTCTTCGCGCGGGACAGGTCGCGCAGCGACCAGCCGATGATCAGATAGATCACGATGCCGCCGAGCAGGCAGATGAGCTGCTTTGTAAGATTGGCTGGGTTATCCGAGGCGATGACGGCAAAGCCGAGCGTACTGAGGAAAAAGGCCAGCGTTTCCACCTCGTAGCCGCTGCGGCGCATCATGCGCAGCACGGCAAACAGCAGCCAGCCCACAGCCAGCAGGCCGAGGAAGCTCAGCACGACCGTTTGGGCCGTTTCGGCCTCCGCGCCCATCCAGAGCTGCAGCGTCGTCAGGAGCTGGAAGACCGTCAGCAGAAACAGGGTCAGCGCAGGGGAGGACTGGTGGGCCGGGCGCGTGCGGCTGGCAAGCTGCTCCTCGAGCTCGGACTGCGTGACGGGTGCAAGCACCATGTCCACGCCGCCGAGCGAGATGGTATCGCCGTAGTTTACGGCAGCCATCTGGACCGGCTCGCCGTTGAGCGTGACTGCGCCGCGTGAGCCGATGTCCGTGACGGACCAGCTGCCGTCATCATAGCGCGTGAGGACGGCGTGCGTGCGCGAAACGGTCGGGAAGTCCACGACGATGTCGCAGCCCTTCGCGCGGCCGAGGATATTCTCCCAGTGTGTCAGAGGGAGCTGATTGCCGTCCGGCATGACGAGCCATGCCCACGTCTCCGGCTCCCGCCGGAATTTCAGCAGCGGCCGGGCACAGCGCCACAGCAGCAGCACGGCCAGCACCGGCGCAAGGTAGCGCCACACGGTGCAGAACACCGAGACAAAGCCGGAGCCGCTTCCCTGAAAGTATTCGGCGGCAGAGGCAAAAAATGCGTCCATGGATTCCTCCTTTCCGGCTCAGCCGGGGATATCGTCATAATCCGGATCGTCGATCTCCATATCGTCGTCCGGGTCGATCTGTGTTTCGTAGGCAGGCTCCTCGGCAGCGCTCGTGTAGCTCGGCTCCGTCACAGGCGGCAGGTCGTCCACGGTGCGGATCGTATAGTACAGGCTCGTCTGCAGGGGATGGCGCTTACGGGCAAGGCGCTTGTTGACGCGGTCACCGATGACGGTGTAGAGCACGGCAAAGACCGGCACGCCAAGAAGCATCCCGGCAAAGCCGAAGATACCGCCGAAGACCAGAATGGCAACGAGCACCCAGAAGTCCGAAATGCCGAGCTTTTCACCCAGAATGCGGTTTTCGATGATGTTGCCGTCGACCTGCTGCAGAATGAGGATGAAAATGCAGAAATACAGGGCGTTGACGGGCTTGTCAATCATCAGGAGCAGGGCCGAGGGCACCGCGCCGAGGAAGGGGCCAAAGAAGGGAATAATGTTCGTCACGCCGACGATCGTGCCGATGAGCGCCGCATAGGGCATGCCCATGAACAGCACGCCGAAGTAGGTGATGACGCCGACGAGCACGGCGTCGATGATCTTTCCCATAACATAGCCGCCGAAGATGCTGTTCGTCCGGCGGGCCAGCTCCAGCAGGCGATCGGCATGCTGGCGACTGAAGACCGCCACGGTGACCTTCTTGGCCTGCGCACAGAGTTCTTCCTTAAAGATCAGGATATATACGGCCGCGACGATGCCGAGCAGGATATTGAAGATGACCATCACAACGCTGTAGACCGAGCTCGTCAGGCTCGTGACGATCACGCTGTAATCGAGCTTCTTCAGCCAGCCGATGACCATCTCCAGCGGGTCGCCGACGGTTTTTTCCAGGAAGGACTGGATGTCACTGTTCGTGAAAATGCCGCGGAACCACTTGCTGATGGTCGCATAATAGCTTTCGAGCTTTTCGGGCTGCAGCAGCTCCTCGATGCTTGCAATCAGGTTCGGCACGATAAGAGCGATGAGTGCATAGACCGCGAGGCAGAACACCAGCACGGCAGCGCAGATCCCGGTGATCTTGCTGATGCGCGCGGCCATCCGATCGCTGAGGTTCCGCTTGGCAAGCAGCCTGTCCATGATCCGCTGCGTGACCTTCATAACGGGATTCATCAGATAGGCAAACAGGCAGCCGTAGAGCAGAGCGGCGATGATGTTGAGGAATTCGACGATCAGATCATAAAAGCCGCGCAGGTTGGAGAAAACGAGCCAGAACAGTCCGGCGGCGACAATCACAAGAAAGGCCGTGAGACCCCATTTGACATATTTTTCATTGCGATTCAGCTTCATAGCGTATCCTCGTGTCATGATATTCTATTCTAGGATACCACGAAGCGGCGGAATCGTCAAGCAGAGAAGTCCTGCGGGAAATTTTTTTCCATTTCCCAAAACGGGGCTTGCAATTTATGGCGCCGGTGTGGTATGTTGACAGCAGAGGTGAGAGTACCATGGCAAAATCGGAACGGCAGAAGCTGAAGCTCCTCATCCTTCGCGATTATCTGCGCAGCCACACGGACGAGCAGCACCCGGTGTCCATGCAGCAGATTCTTGCCGCGCTGGAGGGCGAGGGCATCCGTGCGGAGCGCAAAAGCGTCTATGATGATCTGGACACCCTGCGCGATTACGGCATGGAAATTCGCAAGGTCAGCGGCAAAAACGGCGGCTATTATGTGCCGGAGCGTGATTTCGCCCTTTCAGAGCTGAAGCTGCTCGTCGACGCCGTGCAGGCGGCGCGGTTCCTCTCCGAAAAGGAGTCCATGGCCCTGATCCGCAAGCTCGCCGCCCTCTCGAGCGCGCACGAAGCGGAGCTGCTGCGGCGCGAGGTCGTCGTTACCGGCCGCGCCAAAAGCGGCAGCGAGGACGTCTGCCGCAATGTCGATACGCTGCATGCGGCCATCGCCGGGAACAGCCGCATCACGTTCCGCTATTTTGACTGGGATCTGCAGGGCCGGCGCCGCTTCCGGCCGAAGACCTATGAGGCAAGCCCCATCGCGCTGTGCTGGGAGGACGAGAACTATTATCTCGTGGCCTACGGCGCGCCGCACGGCCTGACGCACTACCGCGTGGACAAGATGACGGAGATCACGGCGACGGGCGTCCCGCGCGAGAGCAACGACGAGACGCGCTCCTTTGACCCGGCCGTCTATTCCCAGCAGGTGTTCGGCATGTTCCGCGGGGAGCAGTGCCGCATGAAGCTGCGGTTTGAAAACTCGCTGGCAGGCGTTGTGCTCGACCGCTTCGGCCGTGACCGCCTGCTCGTGCCGGACGGGCCGGACCACTTTGTCTTTCAGGCGGATATCTCCGTTTCACCGACGTTCCTCGGCTGGCTTGCAGGCTTCGGCGGCCGGGCGGAGATCGTGTTCCCGGCGTCGGCGGCGGAAGCCTACCGCGATTTTCTGCGCCGTGCGCTTTCCGCAGCAGAGTAAGGCAGAACGGAAATGATTTGTTCTCAAAGTATTCATAATTTCGTGGTATACTGGCAAAAAAGAGACAGGAGGACTCTTGTATGGAAAAGCAGCCCCCCAACATCGACAGCCGCCTGCGCCACATTCTGCGTATGCCGCAGGAGATCTATCAAGCAAGCGGCATCATCGTCAACGGCCGAAGGCTGAAGAGCTTCGTATTCACGACCGATCTGGCCATCATCCGCAACTGCGACGCGGACGCCGTATTTGCCGTCTATCCATTCACACCGCAGCAGGCCATCAGCGACGCGATCATCAAATATTCCTATGTCCCCGTATTCTGCGGCGTCGGCGGCGGCACGACGCGCGGCCTGCGCACGGTGCAGCTTGCGCGCGACGTCGAATCGCAGGGCGCGATGGGCGTTGTGCTCAATGCGCCGATCAACAATCTGAATCTCCGCGCGGTCTCCGGCGTGATCGATATCCCGACCGTCATCACCGTGACAAAATTCGGCACGGACTTCGAGGCGCGCATCGAGGCCGGAGCCTCCATTCTGAACATCGCAGCCGCTGCGCAGACGCCGGAGCTTGTGCGGGAGGCCCGCAAGGCCCTGCCGGACGTGCCCATCATCGCAACGGGCGGCAAGACCGGCGAGAGTATCCTGCGCACCATCGAGGCAGGTGCAAACGCCATCACCTATACGCCGCCATCGACGTATGAGCTGTTTCAGGAAATGATGAAGGGCTATCGCGAATAAACAAGCCAATTTTTTTGACAAGCTGAGGACCGCTGCGCGACGCAGCGGTCCTTTCCATATTTGTATTTTGATACTTCTGCAGCAGCGCTTCCTGAGCGGGTATCAGGCGCGCTTTCTGCGCTCGAGCGCGTCGCGGATCAGCCCGTGCAGGAGCAGCAGCGCACAGTACAGCAGCAGCGCCGCGCAGAACACAAAGACAAAATCATGCGGCAGAGAATAGGTCGTGGCAGTGAGCCCCAGAAGAGTGACGTGCGCCAGCAGATAGGCGACCGGCAGCAGGATCACGCGCTCCGTCCAGACGCAGGCTCGCGGCTTTTTCCGGACAAAAATACGGACGAGCACAGCGGCTGCCAAAACGATCAGGGCTACAAAGGCATAGTAATTGAGCGTCAGGGACGGCAGGGCGATCATGCCGCCGGAGGCCATCGGCTTTCCCGCGAGATAAACGGCCTCCGTGCCGTCGTTTTCGCTATAGAGAACGGTGAGCGGCTTACCGCCCTCCGCCTTGAGCCGGGCGGCCTGAGTATGCGGGCCGGAGAACCAGCGCTCCCAGAGCGTCGACCAGGCCTCCACAAGGCAGATCTCGCGCAACGGATCGTCCGGATCGACAAAGCGCTCCGTCGAGACGTTGGCGACATCAGCACGGAACGTAAGCTCCAGCGCTCCCGCATCCTCCGTCACCTGCACAAGATCGTCCGTATAGGGGAAATAGATCGGAGCATTCAAAATGCCGGCTGCGGATATCACGGCCGTCAGGACAAACAGAGCCGTCATCACGATGATTTGCAGGCGCTTGCGCGCCAGCCTTTTCTGCAAATGCTGCAGGGGCGCGGCGTCCGGAGCGGGCTGCAGGGCAGGCGGGGCCTGTGTCTCCTGCAGGGCGGCGCGGCAGTCCGCGCAGGTGCGCAGGTGCTTTTCTACAAAGACAGCGGTCTCCGGGCTCGTAAGCCGCTCGGCATACAGCGGGAGAAGGTCCCGCACAATGCTGCATTCCTGATTCATGTTGATCCCTCCATGTTTTTTCGGATGATGGTTTTGGCGCGATGATAGGTCACGCACGCCCAGTTTTCCGATTTGCCGAAAAGCTGCCCAATGGTCCTGAAGCTCAGACCGCCGAGGGCCCGCCAGAGGAAGACCTCCTTATACGGCTCCGGCGCGCTGTGGAGCGCGGCCCGGATGCGTGCGGCATCGTCCCGGTCTGTGAGCTGCTCCTCCAGACTCGGGGCGGAAGCGGGGAGTGCTTCCATTTTCCCGTCATCCAGCAGCTCGATGCGGCCCATGCGCTTCTGCTCGGTATAGAAGCAGTTCTTCGCGATCTGGCAGAGCCAGACGCGGATATCGCAGGCCCCGCGGAAGCCGGGAAGTGCGCGCATGGCGCGGCAGAATGTTTCGCTCGTCAGCTCTTCGGCAAGCTGGGCATCGTGAGAAAGGGCAAGCAGATAGCGGTAGACATCATCAAAATAAATGCGGTAGATCTCCGCAAGCTCTGACACGGCGCCACCTCCTTTCTGCCAATAAGACCGCGCCGGAGAGAAAATCTTACAGGAATGCGATAAAATTTTTCGCTGCGAATGGTGCCAGCCCCGTTCAGGCTGCAAAAAGGTCCGCTGTCAGGCATAACAGCGGACCTTTACATGCATTTGCGTTCTATCCCGTTTTCAGAAATCAGAAGCGGATGCGACCACCGATGAGGCGACCGGTAGCGGCAAGACGCTCGGCATCACGGCCACGCGGCTCCAGAACGCCATGAGCGCCCAGGACCATGAGGATAGCCAGATAGGTGTCCCAACCGAGGGGAACAGAGCCGCGCTCCATCTCGGAGATCTTCTGACGGCTCTTGCCGACGGCATCACCGAGCTCTGCCTGAGACATCCGCATCTTCTTGCGGTAGGCGGGAATCTCCTGGACGAGAGAACTGATCAGTTCACGCTGCTGTTCGGACTGTACAAACTGAGGCATAACTTTCCCAACTTTCTTTTTAAATTTCAGCCGCCTGCCAACGGCCGATTCCTGTAACAGGAAATTCAGCTCTGTGTGGAAGAATCCATGATTCCTGCTTACATGCTCAATATATCATACTATGTTCCGTTTGTAAACAGGATTTTGCAAAATATTTTGAAATAATTCCATGTAGCCTGCCCAAAACCGAACTGCATGAAACGTTTCAAATTTTACATACGCCGTATTGACGTCAATTGTACAAAAGCATGTCAGTTTGTTATAAATTGACTGCACTCAAACACCGTTCTTGAAGAACGCGACCGCTACGACACCCGGCCCCGTATGTGTGCCGATCACACTGCACAGCAGCGTCTGCTCCAGACTGCCGCAGTGATCGCGCCAGAGCGCCGCGCTGTCCGCCACATATTTCTGCAGCAGGGCATCGCTCAGGCCGGTGTAGCCAAGCAGGATCGGCAGGGAAAAGTCGATGCCGCCGCTCTCGCGTACCTTCTGCACAAGCAGGTTGTTGCCCTGCTTCGAGCCGCGCGCCTTGCCGATCATGGTCACGGCCCCATTTTCCAGCGTAACGACCGGCTTGATGCCGAGCAGCCCGCCCGCGAGCGCCGCCGTGCGTGAGATGCGCCCGCCGCGGCGGAGATACTCCAGCGTATCGAGCAGGCCGAGCAGGCAGATGTCGTCCCGCTTTTTCGTCAGCAGCCCGGCAAGCTCGGCGGCGGCCATGCCGTCCGCCGCCCATTCCAGCGCCAGCTCTGCCAGAATGCCGGATCCGATGGCGGCGCTGCGGCTGTCAACAACATAGATATCCTCATAGTCTGCCGCGGCAATGCAGGCGCTCTGATAGGTCCCGGACAGCTCGGCAGAGATGGTGATGACTACGGCGCTCTCTCCGGCCTGCCGGACGGCCTCAAATTCTTTGACAAAGGCCGCCGGAGTGGCCTGGCTCGTCGTGGGCAGCACGTCGGACTCGATCAGCCGCTCATAAAAGCGCCTGCGGTCGATGGTAACGCCATCAATAAGCTCTTCGTCCCCGAAATGCACCGTCAGCGGAACGGCGCGCACCTGTGCGCGGCAGCGCTCCGGCAGATCGACGGTCGAGTCGACAAGAATGCGGACGGGTTTCATAGGGTATCCTCCTGTTCTGCGGCGCACAGCCGCTCCAGATTGCCGCAGATCAATTCCAGTGCGGCATACATTTTGCTCCGCTGCTCCTCTGTCAGGCCCATGCTGGCAGCGTCCTCCATCGAGGCAATGCGTGCCTGCAGGGCGGCGAAGACCTCGCGCCCACGGTCCGTGAGATACAGGGGACTACGGTAGCGGCGCGATACGGCCTCCGTGGTCACATAGCCGTTTTGCAGCAGAAATTCCAGTGTCCGCGAGACGGCGGCCTTGTCCTCATCGCAGCGCTCGGAAAGCTCCGCCGCCGTCTGGGGGCCGTCCAGCCCGAGATAGTACAGGCACGAGACATGTGGGCCCTTCAGACCGAAGAGCGCCATTTCCTCCGCCTTCAGGCGGCGGATGCAGCGGCTGATGCGCGCGATGCGCTGCGTAAAGACCCCATAGCGTTCTACCATGGTGTTCCTCCATTTCGATATGTTGATTTATCAACTTGTCTGCAGAGTATAGCACAAACTTATTGATTTGTCAACATTCGGGGCAGCACCGCACAATTCAGCAAGAGCATTCGGCGAAAAATGTCCGGCGAAGGCCAAAGGTGAATTATGCGGTGTTGCCCAAAGTGTAGGAACGTGCCGAACGAGCGCGGCATACCATGGGATGAGTGCGAAATAAAGGAGGAATCATATTTGGAATTCAGAACGCAACCCATGATCGAAGCGGCGCTCCGCGAGGCGCGGCAGGAGGCCGCGCAGGAAGCGCCGCAGCCGGAGCGCACGGAACAGCAGGATGCCGCCTGCGGCATGCTTCCGGCCTGCGCGCCGCTGGCAAATCCCTTTGTCCCGTTCCAGAGGGATGATCCGCCCGTCTATACAGCGGCGGTCGGGGCCGTGCGCGGTACCCTGTTTCCGGGGCTGGACCTTCCGCTGCGCGGGCAGGAGAACAGCGGCGAGCTGAGCGGTACGCTGCAGCGCGATCTGCAGGCGCTGGGCTTCGCCGTGGTGGAGCTTGGCGAATACCTCGATACGCATCCCGGCGATGCCAGAGCGGCGGAGCTGTTCCGCTCCTATTCTGGGCTTTATGCGCAGGCGGCAGCCGCCTGGGAGGCCGAGAACGGCCCCATCGTCCAGCGCAGCGCCGTGGGCGAGTCCGGTTATGACTGGCTGCGCGGCCCGTGGCCGTGGCAGTACGCTGCAAACGACGGGGAGGGCTGACGATGTTTGTCTATGAAAAGAAGCTGCAGTATCCGGTGCGGATCAAAAACACGAACCCGAAGCTCGCGAGCATCATCATCTCGCAGTACGGCGGCCCGAACGGCGAGCTTGGCGCGGCGCTCCGGTATCTGTCCCAGCGCTATTCCATGCCGTTTGACGAGCAGCGCGGCCTGCTGACGGATATCGGCACGGAGGAGCTCGGGCATCTGGAGATGGTCGGCACGATCGTCCACCAGCTCACGCGGAACCTGACGGAGGAGCAGCAGCAGGAGAGCTCCTTTGCGCCGTATTTCGTCGATCACACAGCTGGCGTCTATCCGCAGGCGGCCTCCGGCGCGCCCTGGTCAGCCGCAACGATGCAGGTCATGGGCGACCCCATCAGCGATCTGTGCGAGAACCTTGCGGCCGAGCAGAAGGCCCGCTCGACGTATGACAACATTCTGCGCCTGTCGGACGATCCGGATGTGAACGACGTCATCCGCTTCCTCCGCGCGCGGGAGGTCGTGCATTTCCAGCGCTTCGGCGAGGCGATCGAGAAGCTGCGCGAGCACCTCGACCGCAGGAACGTATATCTCTACAATCCGGCGATCGAGGCATAAAAATTGCCCGGCGGGAGCATCCGCTCCCGCCGGGCAGGGTTTTTTCAAATATCGAACTGACTGCGGTACAGCTCGGCATAGAAGCCGTTTTTCTCCAGCAGGGTCCTGTGGTTGCCCTGCTCGATGATGTGGCCGTCTTTCATCACCAGAATGACGTCCGCCTCGCGGATGGTCGAGAGGCGATGGGCGACGATGAAGCTCGTGCGGCCCTGCATCAGGCGGTTGAAGGCCTCCTGGATCTTGATCTCCGTGCGCGTGTCGATGGAGGACGTCGCCTCGTCGAGGATGAGCATCGGAGGCAGGCAGAGCATGACGCGCGTAATGCACAGCAGCTGCTTCTGCCCCTGGGACAGGCCGCCGCCGTCCTCCGTGATCGGCGTGTCATAGCCCTGCGGCAGGCGGCGAATGAAGCCGTGCGCATGCGAGGCCTTTGCCGCGGCGATGACCTCCTCGTCCGTTGCGTCCGGCTTGCCCATGACGATATTCTCGCGGATGGTACCGGTCTTGAGCCAGGTGTCCTGCAGCACCATGCCGTAGGACGTGCGCAGGCTGCCGCGCGTCAAATCGCGGATATCCTCGCCGCTCACGCGGATGCAGCCGCTGTCAACATCGTAGAAGCGCATGAGCAGATTGATGATCGTCGTCTTGCCGCAGCCGGTCGGGCCGACGATGGCGATACGCTGGCCGGGCTTCGCGGCAAGATCAAAATGCTCGATCAGGTGCTGCTCCGGGACGTAGGAGAACGAGACGTCCTCCAGCGCAACGCTGCCGTCGGGGTCCGTGAGCGTCTTCGCATCGGCGGGCTCCGGGGTCTGCGGCGTTTCCTCGATGAGCTCGAAGATGCGGTCGGCGCAGGCCAGCGCATTCTGCAGCTCCGTTACCACGCCGGAAATTTCGTTGAAGGGCTTCGTATACTGGTTGGCATAGCTGAGGAAGCTTGTCAGCTGGCCGACGGAGATGCCGCCGTGCACGGCGCTGAGCGCGCCCGCCACGCAGACGCCCGCATAGACGAGCGAGTTGACAAAGCGCGTGGACGGATTCGTGATGGACGAGAAGAAAATGGCGCGCAGCGAGCACTTGCGCAGCCGCTCGTTGACCTCGTCAAAGCGGCCCTGTGCGCGTTCCTGATAGCCGAAGGCCTGCACGACCTTCTGATTGCCGACCATCTCATCAATGATGCCGGTCTGCCCGCCGCGGGCGGCGGACTGCTCCTTGAACATGGCGTAGGTCTTGCGGGCGATAAAGCTCGCAACGAACAGCGACACCGGCGTGATGACCACGACGACGAGCGTGATGAGCGGATTCATCCACAGCATGAACAGCAGCGTGCCGACGATGGTGAGCACGCCCGTAAAGAACTGCGTGAAGCCCATGAGCAGGCCGTCGGCGAACTGGTCGACATCCGCAATCATGCGGCTGACGATCTCGCCGTAGCTGTGCGCATCGATGTAGCGCAGGGGAAGGATCTCCAGCCGCGCAAAGGCATCGCTGCGGATATCGCGCACGGTGCGGTAGGTGATGCGGTTGTTGCAGGCGTTCATGATCCACTGCGACAGCGCCGTTGCGCCGATGAGGATGCCCATTTTGAGCAGCAGACGGGCGATGATGGAAAACTCCACCTGCCCCGGCGCGACGATGAGGTCGACGGCCTGCCCGATGAGGATCGGCAGATACAGCGTCATGGCTACGGTCAGCGCGGCAAACAGCAGAGACAGAATCAGCAGCAGCCAGTATTTTTTCAGATAGCGCAGGAGCTTGCGCATGGTATTTTTCTTTTTCATGCGTTCTGCGCCTCCTTCGGGAACTGGGAATAGTAGATCTCCTGATAGACCGGGCACGATTCGAGCAGCTCGGCATGTGTGCCCTGCCCGACGAGCGCGCCGTCATCCAGCACAAGGATCTGATCGGCATACTGGATGGAGGCCGCGCGCTGCGACACGAGGAACACGGTGACATTCGCGTCGTGAGCGCGGATGGCCTTGCGCAGGCGCGCGTCCGTGGCATAGTCCAGCGCGGAGGCGCTGTCGTCCAGAATGAGAATTTCCGGATCGCGCACGAGCGCGCGGGCGACGGTCAGGCGCTGCCGCTGGCCGCCGGAGAGGTTCTTGCCGCCCTGCGCGACCTCGGCATTCAGCCCGCCCTCGCGGGTTGAGACAAATTCTGCCGCCTGCGAGGTCTCGAGCGCGACCTGAAGCTCGGCCTCCGTTGCGTCCTCCTTGCCCCAGCGAAGATTCTCCGCGATGGTCCCGGCAAACAGGACGGCCTTCTGCGGCACGATGCCGATCTTGCTGCGCAGCTGCCCGGCAGGATAGTCGCGCACGTCGACGCCGTCGACGAGGATGCGCCCGGCCGTCGCGTCATAGAAGCGGGGAATGAGATTGACAAGCGAGGACTTGCCGGAGCCCGTGCCGCCGATGATGCCGACGGTCTGGCCGCGCCGCACGCGGAAGCTCAGGCCGGACAGCGACTCTGCGCCCGCGCCGCCGTAGCGCAGCGCGACATTTTCGAACACGACTGCGTCCTGTGCAGTGGGATCATCCTGAGCGGGCTCGCCCGGGAACGTCATACTCGAATTCTCGTCAAACACGCTTTCGATGCGGCGGGCGCAGGCAGCCGCCTTCGTGATCGTAATGATCAGGTTCGCGAGCTTGATGAGCTCGACCAGGATCTGGGACATGTAATTGACGAGCGCCACGACCTGGCCCTGCGTCAGCGCGCCGCGCTCGACCTGCCACGCGCCCGTCCAGATCAGGGCGACGATCGCGCTGTTGATGAGGACGTAGGTCAGGGGGTTCATCAAGGCGGAAATGCGGCCCACAAAGAGCTGCAGACGCGTCAGGCTCTCATTCTCCTCTGCAAACTGTGCCGTCTCCTCAGCCTCCTTGTGGAAGGCGCGGATGACGCGCACGCCGCTGAGATTCTCGCGTGTGCGGCGCAGCAGGCGGTCCAGCCCGGCCTGTGCACGGCGGTAGAGCGGCATGGTCAGCAGCATGATGCCGAACACGACGACGGACAGCAGGGGAATGGCCACCGCAAAGACGAGCGCAGAGCGGACGTCGATGGTAAAGGCCATGACCATCGCGCCGAACACGATAAACGGTGAGCGCAGGAACAGGCGCAGCACCAGATTCACGCCGGACTGCAGCTGATTGACGTCGCTCGTCATACGCGTGATGAGCGAGGCCGTGCCGAGATGGTCCATCTCGCTGTAGGACAGGCTCTGGATATGGCGGAACAGAGCGGATTTCAGCCCGGCCGCAAAGCCGACGGCGGCCTTCGCCGCGAAATACTGCGCCGTGATGGAGCAGATGAGGCCGATGAGCGCCAGACCGACCATCAGCAGCACCATACGGACGATGTAATGAACGTCGCCCGTGGCGATGCCGACGTCGATGATCTTCGTGACGACAAGCGGCACGAGCAGCTCGAACGAAGCCTCGAGCAGCTTGAACAGCGGCCCTAGAATGCTCTCTTTTTTATAATCCTTCAAATAGACCAGCAGCTTTTTCATGCTTCACCTCACGCCCCGCAGGGCAAATGTTTTTCCCAAATATTTAGTATAGCATATCCGCCGCAGTTTGAACAGACCCACTTCCGGCAAAAGCAGCCTCCCTGCAGGAGGCCATCGACCACATGAAGAAGCTGAAAAAATATCTGGAGTAAAAGAAAACCGGGCTCCCGGGGAAGGGGAGTCCGGCGTGATTATTTCTTCTTTGACAGATGCCATAACTTCTTCCTTCCCGCAGTAAGAAAAGGAGAAATTGAGAAGGTCTGTTGTCCATTTGTTGTCCAAGGTGAAAACGCCCAGTACAAAACAGACTGAAAAGTATAGAAAAACACTCGATTTCAAGTGAAATCGAGTGTTTTTGGTGGAGATAAGCGGGATCGAACCGCTGACCTCTTGAATGCCATTCAAGCGCTCTCCCAGCTGAGCTATACCCCCATATGAACTTTTCTTGTGTCGTTTCCCTCAGTGCACGGGTATTATATCAAACCTCCCGCCAAATTGCAAGTACTTTTTTCAAATTTTTTGATTTTTTTCGGCAGGAAAATTTGACGTCAGAATACAGATTCAAAAGTTCATATTAAAACGATATATTTCCTATTTCCCTTGCTGCGATCTTCGCTCGAACAGCAGGCAATTGAGCACGCCGCCATAGAACAGAATGGACATGCACACATAAAGCCACAGCATGGCCATGGCGATGCCGGCAAGGCTGCCGTAAAACACGGAGTAGGAGCCGAAGTGCTGCACATAGACGGAGAACAGCGATGAAAACACCAGCCAGCCGAGCGAGGCACCGGCTGCACCCGGCAGCGCGCGGAGCAGGGGAATGCGGCGGTTCGGGAAAACGCACAGGATCGCCCAGAACAGCAGCGTCAGCAGGGCAAACAGCACAAGGCCCCGGAAGCGAAGCACGCGCGACAGCAGGCGCAGGATCGGCACATGCTTTCCGGCGATCCACGCGGTAAGCTGGCTGCCGAAGACATGCAGCACCAGCGTCAGCAGGAGGGCGGCAAGCAGCAGCACGGTATAAAGCACGCTGACCAGCCGCGTATAGACATAGCCGCGGCTCTCGCGTTCACCGTAGATCGCGTTCAGGCCGGTCTTGATGCAGTAAACACCACGGGAGGACGACCAGATGGCCATAATGGCCGAAACCGGGATAAGCGTGAGGGACGAATTGCTCCCGAGGTCCCGGATGACCCACTCCAGCGCAGGTTCAAACACGGAAGGGATCACGCCGTGCAGGGCAGAGAGCAGGTGCGCCTCCGTCAGGCCGGTGTGCGGCAGCAGCGCCAGAACGAGCAAAATTGCAGGGAAGACGGACAGCACCAGATAAAACGACGCATTTGCGGCATAGAGCGGAACGCGGAACAAAGCGATCCGGCGGATGAAGCGGACGGGAGCCGCGAGCCGATCTGGCATTCTTTTCATTTTATATCTCCCTCCGGCGAAGTTCATTTGACAAAGAAACGGAACGATGGTATACTGAATTGGAAAAAGAGAATGCGGCAAAGGAGGCACGGACATCGTGCATTTCATCAGCAGCGCCATGGCAAGCTTCTGCCTGGAGACCACCGTCGAGGATGCGATGCAGACGGTGCGGGACGCGGGGTTCGACAGCCTCGATTTCCCGCTGAGCGTATACAGCCGCCCGCAGGACGCGCCGCTGCGCGGAGACAACTGGCGCCAGTGGGCGCGCGGGGTGCGCCGCACGGCGGACCGGATCGGGCTGCCCATCACGCAGGCACACGCCTCCTGGGAGCAGGCCATTCCGGACGACCTGCACTACGAATCACCTTATGAAATCTATGAGCGGACGATGGAGGCCTGCGCCATCCTCGGCTGCCGCCAGCTGATCTTCCATCCGGTGCTGTATCTGCACCGCATGCCGGACCGCAGCCTCTGGCCGCGCATCCACGACTGGAACGTCCGCTGGTTCCACGAGCTTTTGCCGCTGGCGGAGAAGTTCGACATTGTGATCAATCTGGAAAACACGTTCGACTATCGCCATCTGCAGCAGCCGGGCGACGCGCCCGTGCCCTACACAACGGCGCAGGACATGCTGGAGCTCGTCTACGGCATCGGCTCGAACCGTGTGCAGCTGTGCCTCGACACCGGCCATGCCCACATCAGCGGGCAGGACGTGCCGGAGATGATCCGTGCGTGGCGCGGCAATCTGGCCACGCTGCATCTGAACGACAACTACGGCCTGATCCGGCCGGTCTTTGAGGACCTGCATCTGTTCCCCGGCTACGGAACGCTGGAGTGGAAGCCGATCTTCGACGCCCTGCGGGACATCCGCTTCCGCGGTGTCCTGAACATTGAGCCGGTCGTGGAGCTGGCGCGTATGCCGCGGGCCGTCCGCATCATCCAGCTGCGGGCCGCAGCCCAGACGCTGCAGGTGCTTGCAGAATTATAATCCTAGTATACCACAAACCGGTGCGGAAGAAAAGCGGTTTGCGCAGAGGGGGCGCGGCGAGTGGAGAAAAATACGCATACGCCGCGTCCGCTGCATCTTGCACAGGCGGAGCCTCTGCTGCGGGAGCGGCTGGAAGCAACCGTCATGCTGACCGTGACGGGCGGAAGCATGCTGCCGCTTCTGGCCGGCGGCCGTGACCGCGTAACGCTCGGCCCCGTGCCGGAGCGTCTGCGCCGGGGTGAGGTCCTGCTCTACCGCCGCGCCGACGGCAGCTATGTGCTGCATCGCCTGACCGGCTTCGGGCAGGACGGCACGCTCGTTTTCTGCGGGGACCGCCAGACCGAGCCGGAGCGGGGGATCCGGCCGGAGCAGGTCATCGCGCGGGCTGTGGCCTTCGAACGAAAAGGACATTTTTTTACGCGCAGGGCGCCCGGCTACCGGGTCTACTGCGCGCTGTGGCCGCGCCTGCGCTGGTGCAGGCAGGCGATCTTCCACCTGCGGGCAGTCCTGCCGGGGAACGGCAGGAAAGGGCAGAAATGAGAGAGAGTCTATGAAACAACGCAAATCCGAAATCAACTGGAAGCTCGTCGTCCGCGTCGCATGCCTGATGCTGCTCGACGTCATGCTGCTGTATCTGGCATGCCTGCTGGCGCTGCTGTCGCGATTCGACCTCAGTATCCACACACTCATGCGCGACAGCGGCTTTTTGCCTGCACTGCATGCGGCTTTCCCGTGGGTGGCGATTGGCATGATCGCCCTGTTCATCCCGCTGAAGCTCTACAGCAGCCTCTGGGAATTTGCCGGGGTCGAGGAGCTGCTGCACATTCTGTGTGCCTGCTTCCTGTTTGCCGCCGCGACGCTGCTGCTGATCCTGTTCGGCGTGCTCGACCTGCCGCGCAGCTTCCCGGTTCTGGCCGGGCTGTATCTGGTGGCGCTGCTCAGTGCATCACGCTTTTCCTATCGTCTCATCCGCACGATCCTGCACCGCTCCGGCAGCGAGAAGCGCAAGAAGCGCACGATGCTCATCGGTGCAGGCAGTGCCGGCATGCTCGTGCTGCGGGAATTCCAGACGAGCGAAAATTCCCAGAACAACGTGGTGTGCGTCATCGACGACGACCGCGACAAGCTCGGCAAGTACATTCGCAACGTCAAGATCGCCGGAACGCGGGACGACATTGTCGCACTGGCACAGTCCCGCCGCATCGAAGAGATCGTGCTGGCCATTCCGACGGCAGCCGTGCGCGAACGGCGAAATATTCTGCAGCTTTGCCAAAAGACAGGCTGCCGCCTGAAGATCCTGCCGGGCATTTATCAGCTGGCAAACGGCGAGGTCAACATCCAGAAGATCCGCAATGTGGACGTGCAGGACCTGCTCGGCCGCGACTGCGTGGGGGTCGACCTCTCCCAGATCGCGGGCTACCTGTCCGGCAAGACGATCCTCGTCACGGGCGGCGGCGGTTCCATCGGCAGTGAGCTCTGCCGCCAGATCGCGCGTCATACGCCGAAGCGCCTTGTGTTGCTGGATATCTATGAAAACAACGCCTATGCCATCGAGCAGGAGCTGCACCGCACACACCCGGAGCTGGACCTTGCCGTGTGTATCGTCTCCGTGCGCGACGAAATGCGGGTCAGCTCCCTGTTTGCGCAGTACCGGCCGGACATCGTGTTCCACGCTGCGGCGCACAAGCATGTGCCGCTGATGGAGGGAAGCCCGAACGAGGCCATTAAAAATAACGTATTCGGAACGCTCCATGTGGCGCAGGCTGCGGACCGCTACGGCACGGAGACCTTCGTGCTCATCTCGACGGATAAGGCCGTGAACCCGACGAACGTCATGGGTGCGAGCAAGCGCGTCTGCGAGATGATCGTGCAGACCATGGCGGAGCGCTCCAAAACAAAATTCGTGGCCGTGCGCTTCGGCAATGTCCTCGGCAGCAACGGCAGCGTCATCCCGCTGTTCCGGCGGCAGATCGAGGAGGGCGGCCCCGTAACCGTGACGCACCCGGACATCATCCGCTATTTTATGACGATCCCTGAGGCGGTATCCCTCGTGCTGCAGGCGGGCGCTTATGCCGGCCGCGGCGAGATTTTCGTGCTGGATATGGGCGAGCCGGTCCGCATTGACGATCTGGCCCGCAACCTCATCCGCCTTTCCGGCTTTGAGCCGGATGTGGATATCGAGGTCCGCTATACCGGCCTGCGCCCCGGTGAGAAGCTCTATGAAGAGATGCTCATGCAGGAAGAGGGGCTTCGCTCCACGCCGAACCATCTGATCCATATCGGCCGTCCGCTGGACATCGACGTTCCTGCCTTTGAGCGGCAGCTCACGGCCCTTGCAGCGGCCTGCCGGGAAAATTCACCCGCGATCCGGACGCTGCTGGCGCAGGTCGTGCCGACCTATCACCCGGAGGCAGGCGGAAGACCGGCCGCGAACGTGTCATAAGTGCCGGGAGGAAACACAACGGTACGAGCGCCGGGATACCCCGGCTTGCATATCATATTCAACATCATAGGGAGGACATTCGGATGAAAGGTATCATTCTCGCTGGCGGCAAGGGCAGCCGCCTGTACCCCATGACCCGCGCCGTTTCCAAACCCCTGATCCCGATCTATGACAAGCCGATGGTCTATTATCCGCTGAGCGTGCTGTTGATGGCGGGCATCCGCGACATCATGCTCATCACGGCTCCGGCGGACTGCGAGTCCTACCGCCGCCTGCTGGGAGACGGGTCTCAGTTTGGCATCCATGTGGAATACGGCGTGCAGCCGGTCGCCCGCGGCATTGCGGACGCTTTCCTCATCGCCGAGGAATTCATCGGCGGCGCGCCGTGCTGCCTTGTGCTGGGCGACAACATGTTTCACGGCGCGCAGCTCGAGCAGCTGCTCCGTGCCGCCGCTGTCCGGACGGAGGGCGCGACGGTCTTCGGCTATCCCGTGAAGAATCCGAGTGCCTACGGCGTCGTGGAATTCGACGCACAGGGTCAGGTCCTTTCCATCGAGGAAAAGCCGGAAAAGCCCAAGTCCCGCTATGCCGTCCCTGGCCTGTATTTCTATGACGGCGACGCGGCAAAGCTGGCGCACACCCTGCAGCCGTCCGCCCGCGGCGAGCTGGAGATCACGGCCCTCAACGAGCTGTATCTGCAGCAGGGGAGGCTCCATGTGGAGCTGATGGCCCGCGGCATGGCCTGGCTCGACACCGGCACGCCCGAGGGCATGCTCAATGCCGCGCAGTATGTAGAGGCCGTGCAGTCCCGGCAGGGACTTTATATTGCCTGTCCCGAGGAGATCGCCTGGGAGCAGGGATTCATTTCAGATGAGGAGGTCGCAGCACGGGGGCAGGAGCTCCGCATGACGGAGTATGGCCAGTATCTGCTGAGTCTCGTCAAGTAAGGAAGCTTTATGACAGAAAAGTTGGAACGCATCCTGCCCACCGTACAGAAGCCTGCGCGCTATGTGGGCGGGGAATATGGACAGACAATGAAGGACAAGCGCAGCGTTGAGCTGCGCGTTGCCTTCTGCTTTCCGGATACCTATGAGATCGGCATGTCTAATCTCGGCATGCGCATCCTCTATGCGGTCATGAACCGCATGGAGGGCGTGTGGTGTGAGCGCGTCTTTGCCCCGTGGGGTGATATGGAGGATGCCATGCGCGCAAACGGCCTGCCGCTGTATGCGCTTGAGAGCGGCGACCCGGTGTCGGAGTTCGACCTCATTGCCTTTACCATCGGCTATGAGATGAGCTACACGAACGTGCTCAATATGCTGCGCCTGTCCGGCGTGCCGCTGCATGCGGCCGACCGCACGGGGCTGGAGCATATGGTCTTTGCGGGCGGCGCATGCGTGTATAACCCGGAGCCGTTGGCGGATTTCATCGATTTCTTCTCCGTCGGCGAGGGCGAGGAGAGCACGCCGGAAATTCTGGAGCTCTATCGCCGCGCCAAACGCGAGGGCTGGAGCAGATCGGAATTTCTCCGCGCCGTGGCGCAGATCGAGGGCGTGTATGTGCCGTCGCTGTACCGCCACGAGTGGAATGCCGACGGCACGCTGGCCTCGGTCACCCCGCTGGACGGCGCGCCTGCGCGCGTGACAAAGCGCATCGTGCAGGATCTGGATACGGCGCTCTATCCGACGGACGGCATCGTCCCGAATACGGAGATCGTCCATGACCGCTCGAATCTCGAGGTCATGCGCGGCTGCATCCGCGGCTGCCGCTTCTGCCAGGCGGGCTATACCTACCGCCCGGTGCGGCCCCGCTCGCCCGAGACGCTGCGCCGTCAGGCCATTGAGTCTCTGGAAAATTCCGGCTGCCATGAGATCACGCTTTCCAGCCTTTCAACATCCGACTACCGCGGCCTGCCGGAGCTGGCAGATGCCATGCTCGATTACTGCGCGCCGCGCAAGATCAATCTCTCGCTGCCGTCGCTGCGCGCGGACAATTTTTCCCGCGATCTCATGCTGCGGCTGCAGCAGGTGCGCAAGAGCGGCCTGACGTTCGCGCCGGAGGCCGGTACGCAGCGCCTGCGCGACGCCATCAATAAGAATGTCACGGAGCAGGAGATCCTCGATACCTGCGCCATCGCCTTTGAGGGCGGCTGGAACAATGTGAAGCTCTACTTCATGCTCGGCCTGCCCACGGAAACGGACGAGGATGTGCTCGGCATCGCGAAGCTCGTCTATGAGATTCTGAAAACGTGGCGCGAGCACGCCAGCAACAAAAAGCGCGGCGTGCGCATCCATGTGGCGACGGCCTTCTTCGTGCCGAAGCCGTTCACGCCCTTCCAGTGGGAAAAGCAGATCACGCCGGAGGAGTATCTCCGCCGCGCTCGCCTGCTCAAGGACAATATGCCGTCGAAGAGCATCGAGTATAACTGGCATGCCGCCGACCTGAGCCGCCTTGAGGCCGTTCTGGCCCGCGGAGACCGCCGCCTCGGCCCCGTGCTGGAGGAGGCCGTGCGCCGCGGCGCGCGGCTGGACGGCTGGGACGAATACTTCTCCTATCAAACGTGGCTGGACGCTTTCGCAGCCTGCGGCGTCGATCCGGAGTTCTATACGACGCGCGGCTTCGGCCTGGACGAGCTTCTTCCGTGGGACACGATCTCCGACGGCGTGAGCACGGGCTGCCTGCTGCGCGAGCGCGAGCGTGCCTACCGCTCCGAAACGACGCCCGACTGCCGGACGGCCTGCAACGGCTGCGGCGCGAACCGCCTTTTGAAGGGAGGGCGCTGCGATGCATAGGATCCGCTTTGAAAAAACAGGCCGCGCGATCTGGATGTCGCATCTGGACCTGATGCGGCTCATGCAGCGCGCGTTCCGCCGGGCCGGTGTGGTGCTGCACCATTCGCAGGGCTTCACTCCGCATGCCTATGTGTCCATGCTGCTGCCGCTGAGCGTCGGCATGGAGAGCGTGTGCGAGCTCATGGAATACGAGCTGGACGGCGAGCTTGCCGTCACGCCGGAAGCACTCAACGCCGTCCTGCCGGAGGGCGTGCGGGTGCTGGAGGTCTATGAAAGCACGCGCAAGGCCCGTGAGCTGCGCCGCCTGCGTGCGCTCCTCACGCTGGAATATGACGGCGCTGTGCCGGAGCCTGCCGCGATCACAACCCTGCTGGAGCGGCCGGAGCTCGTGGTCGAAAAGCGCACGAAGCGCGGCATGGCTGAGACGGACATCCGCCCCATGCTGCATGCCTATCATGTGGAGGCTGCGCCGGGCGCGCTGCTGCTGACGTGCGAGGTCAGCGCGCAGGAGCCGTCGCTCAACCCCATGCTGCTTGCCGCCGCCATCGAGCGCTATCTGCCGGAAGCAAAGCCGGACTTTGTCCGCTGCCGCAGACTCGAAATGCTCGATGAGCAGGGCGAGGTATTCCGTTAATGCTTGGAAAGGGACGAATTTCTTGAAAACCAGTGATTTTTACTATGATCTGCCGCAGGAGCTCATCGCACAGACACCGCTGGAGCGGCGCGACAGCTCCCGCCTGATGGTGCTCCACCGGGAGACCGGCGAGCTGGAGCACCGGCATTTTTATGATATCGTGGACTACCTGCAGCCTGGCGACTGCCTTGTGATGAACGATTCGCGCGTGCTGCCCGCGCGCCTGCTCGGCCACCGCGTGCCGACGGGCGGCGCCGTGGAGCTGCTGCTCCTGCAGGACAAAGGCGGCGGCGTCTGGGAATGCCTCGCCAAGCCGGGCCGCAAGCTGCACCCCGGTGCGGAGCTCTCGTTCGGCGACGGCGCGCTCACCGCGACGGTCACGGCCGAGGAGGAGGGCGGCAACCGCCTGGTGCAGTTCCACTATGAGGGGATCTTCCTCGAGCTGCTCGAGCGCCTCGGCAAGATGCCGCTTCCGCCCTATATCCGCGAGGAGCTAGCCGACGGTGAGCGCTATCAGACGGTCTATTCCCGCGTCACCGGCTCCGCCGCCGCGCCGACGGCCGGACTGCACTTCACAAAGGAGCTGCTGCAGCGCATTGCGGACAAGGGCGTTTCGCTTGCCTATATCACGCTGCATGTGGGCCTCGGGACGTTCCGTCCCGTCAAGGCCGACGAGATCACGGAGCACCATATGCACAGCGAGTTCTGCATGCTCTCCGCTGAGACGGCCGAGGTGCTCAACCGCACGCGGCAGAACGGCGGCCGCATCATCTGCGTCGGCACGACATCCTGCCGGACGCTGGAATCGCTGGCCGAGCCGGACGGCACGTTCACGGAAAAGAGCGCCTGGACGGATATCTTCATCTATCCCGGCTATCAGTTCCGTGCGATGGACGCGCTCATCACGAATTTTCACCTGCCAGAGAGCACGCTCATCATGCTGGTGTCCGCCTTTGCGGGCTATGACCATGTCATGCACGCCTATCACGAGGCCGTAAAATCGCGTTACAGATTTTTCAGCTTTGGCGACGCCATGTTCATTGAGTAATTTCACATTATTTTTATTTAGCTAAATGCAATCACGCTTGTGTGGGAGTTTACCATGTTTCAACTGTTAAAAACCGAAGGGAAGGCGCGGCGGGGCGTATTTACCTGCGCGCACGGCACGGTGCAGACGCCCGTGTTCATGAACGTCGGCACGCAGGGCGCCATCAAGGGCGCGCTGAGCGCGGCGGACCTCAAGGCCATCGGCTGTCAGGTCGAGCTTTCCAACACCTACCATCTGCATCTGCGCCCCGGCGACCGGCTCGTGCACGATCTGGGCGGCCTGCACCGTTTTATGACGTGGGACGGCCCGATCCTGACGGACTCCGGCGGATTTCAGGTATTCTCGCTGGCAAGCCTGCGCCGGATCAAGGAGGAGGGTGTGTATTTCGCCTCGCACATCGACGGCCACAAGATCTTCATGGGCCCGGAGGAGAGCATGCAGATCCAGTCGAACCTCGGCTCGGATATCTGCATGGCCTTTGACGAGTGCATCGAGAATCCCGCGCCCTATGACTATGTAGCCCGCTCCGTCGACCGCACCTATCGCTGGCTCGTCCGCTGCAAGGCGGAAAACGCCCGCCTGAATGCCCTGCCGGACACGGTGAACCCGCAGCAGATGCTCTGGGGCATCAACCAGGGCGGTACCTACGCCGACCTGCGCATCCGCCACATGCAGCAGATCGCCGAGCTGGACCTTCCGGGCTATGCCATCGGCGGCCTTGCCGTCGGCGAGAGCACGCAGACGATGTACGACATCATCGACGCCGTCGAGCCCTATATGCCGAAGGACAAAACGCGCTATCTCATGGGAGTCGGCACACCGTCGAACATCATTGAGGGCGTCGCCCGCGGCGTAGACTTCTTCGACTGCGTCATGCCCGCGCGCAATGCGCGACACGCGAAGCTCTTCACCTGGGAGGGCGCCATCAATCTGAAGAACGCGAAATACGAGCGCGACATGCAGCCCATCGACCCGGCCTGTGACTGCCCGGTCTGCCGCCGCTATTCCCGCGCGTATCTGCGCCATCTGTTCAAGGCAGAGGAAATGCTGGCCATGCGGCTTTCCGTCATGCACAATCTGTATTTTTACAACAAGCTGATGGAACGCATCCGTCAGGCGCTGGACGAAGGCCGGTTCGAGGAATTCCGCCGGACATACTCCGAGCGGCTCGACCGCCGCATCTAAAAAAATTCATAATATTTTTCTTGCAATGGCAGCTATGTGCCTGTATAATAAAAACAATGTGAAAAACTGGAGGAAAATCCTATGGACTACAGCATGATCCTTATCCTTGTCGTTATGGTCGCGGTGTTCTACTTCATGATCATCCGCCCCGAGAAGAAGAAAAAGAAGGAAGAAGAGAACCTTCGCAATTCTCTGAAGGAAGGCGACAAGATCACGACCATCGGCGGCATCGTCGGTAAGATCGTCGACATCAAGGGCGACAATATCGTCATCGAGACCAGCATGGACCGCGTCCGCATGGAGCTGGCCAAGTGGTCTGTTATGACGAATAACACCGCACAGGAGGCTGCGCAGAAGGCCCGCGCCGAGGCGCAGGCTGCCGCCAAGGAGAAGGCCGCCGCCAAGAAGGCCGAAAAGGAACGCAAAAAGAACGAGAAGAAGAACGGCCTGTAAACGGCAATTCCGATCTCAGGATAAAACGGAACTGCCGCAGCGCATGCAGCAGGTCCTTCCTATATTTGGGGGAAACCAAATGGACTATGCAGAGCTGTACCTCTGGGACATCCCGGTCGTCTGGAGCAAGCCGGAAAGCGGGGACCGCGAGCTGATTTCCCTGCGCGACCGCACGCCGCGCATCGCGGCAGAGGGCTGCGACATCGAAGCGCTCATCCACAGCGAAATGGGGCGGCAGATGGTGCTGCAATTTGAAGACTACATCCGCTACGGCGACGAAATGGATCCGGCCTATGTGCAGAAGTGGCACGCGCAGGGTCTGGACAAGCAAGTGATGGAGCGCAATGACTTCTATCACCGCTGGGCGCTGTTCACGCCCGTTTCGGCACGAGAAAAAAGCTCCCGCCGCTACCCGCTGCTGTTCGTGCTCCACGGGAGTAGCATGCCGATCAATTGGGAGGAGTGCTCCGGTTTTCTGCCCATCGCAGCGCGCGAGGAGCTGATCGTCTGCATTCCGCAGGATCACTCGCTCCAAAATCTCCTGCGTCTGTATGACATTCTGACGCGGGACTACCCGGTCGACCCCGGCCGCGTGTACTGCACGGGCTATTCGCAGGGGAGCGCGCAGACAAATGCCCTGCTGTTCGCCCGGCCGGAGCTTCTGGCTGCAGCTGCGCCGTGCGGATGCCTTGCCGGGCCGTTTTCCATGGGGATGGAGCCGGAAGAGCGCGTGCAGCACGCGGCTCAGGTGCGCGTCCCGATCCTGACCGTCTGCGGCCAGCAGGAGGGCCTATATCTTGTGCCTTATTATGAGGATGCGCCGCAGCGCGGCATGTATGACGCGCGCCGCACGAATCCGCGCGGACGGGAGACGGCACGCAACCGCCTGCCGGTGCAGGCCCCGAATGCCGCATACAAGGTCGAATCACTGAATCTTCGCCTGCGTTCCTGTAACTGCCCCGAGGTCACGCTCGAGGAGGTCCTCGCCTGTGCGGAGAGCGAGGATCTCGTCTGCCGCCGCATCGGCATGCCGTTCTCCAAAACCGAGGTACGGCGCATTTACGGCTGCGACCACTACATCGGCACGGTGACGGACCGCTATGGAGACGACACGCTGCAGATCGTCTCCGTGGACAATTTCCCGCATTGGCCCGCGCCGTCCATGGCGGAGCTTGTGTGGGAATTCCTGCGCCACTATTCGCGCGATACGGAGACCGGCGCTCTGCGGGATGACCGGAAGTCCTAACAGAAAGGCATGCTCTATAAAAACCGGGACGGCGGAAATGCGGGTGGTCGTAAGACAGTTTCAGTCCCGGCAGTAATGTCTGCCGGGACTGTTCTTGCACATATTAAAGCC
>NZ_JBBMFF010000176.1:0-6712 GCF_040096185.1 Faecousia intestinalis
GGTGAAGTTACGCTGCATTTAAAAGATTTGCGTGACACCTACCAGTTCCCGGCGGGCGGCTGCGTGATCACGGACTTCGCCGACGGGAAGATCATCGTCCAATAATCAAAAACAGTTCCCGGCCCGGCGGCATCCCCGCCGGGCCGGTGTCTGTCTGTAGCGGCGGTCACTGAGCGCCATGGGCAGTTACAAGTTTCCGGATACCCTCGCCAACCGCACCGGCTCCCAGATTTGTCATTGCGAGGGCGCTTTGCGCCCGTGGCAATCTCGGGAAGGCAGTTACGTTTTCGCCAAGGCCTTCCTGTTGTCCAAGCATATGCCGCGAGATTGCCACGGGCGCAAAGCGCCCTCGCAATGACAAATCGGAGGCTATCGCCGTTTTAACGGTAGTCTGTACGAATCGGCAGCACATAGCTGGCAGTCACGCAAAAAGCGCGCCCCGGGGCCGGGGCACGCAGATTCTTTTCCGCTTCAGCGCTTGATGTGGGCGAAGTTGCCCATGGTCTCCTTCACGGAGCTGAGGTAGGCAAATGAGCCGGGGAACTGCTGGATGATGCGCTGGAACGCCACGATCTGGTGGCGGTTCACAACGCAGATGAGCAGCGTCTTGTTCGAATGCGTGAAGCCGCCGACGGCCGGGATCTCCGTAACACCGTGCTTCATATGCTTGAGCAGCTCGGCGGAAAGCTCCTCCGGCTTATCCGTGACGATCTCGAATTTCACGGCCTCCTTGAAGCCCTTGATCATCGTATCGCCGACGTGGCTGGACAGGAAGCAGTAGATCAGGCAGAGAATGACCGGCTCGATCTTGAAATCATAGACGAAGTAGGACAGGGCCGCGACGATGGCGTTGATGGCAAACACGATCCAGATGATGTGCATCTCCGGGCGGACATGGTGGACGAGCGCCGCCAGCAGGTCCGTGCCGCCGGTGCTGGAGTCGCGGCGCATGACCATGCCATAGCAGAAGCCGCTGATGACGCCGCCCGCGATGGGCGCAAGGATCGTGCTCGTGCCGGTAGTCGTATAGTACTCAAACGGCGCGAGGTTGACATAATCCAGCGCCAGCAGCACGACGGAAAACACGACTGCAAACGTCGCGGACAACACGGCATAGCGGTGGTCTACGATATAATACGTCAGCAGGACGAGCGGGACGTTGATGAGGATCGTCATATAGCCGACCTTAAAATGGAACACATGCTGGATGATGGTCGCGATGCCCGGCAGGCCGGACGGCGCGAACTCGTTGGGGAACACGAAGAGGTGGTAGCTCAGGGCAAGCAGACAGGCGCAGAACACGATGACCAGATAATCCTGCACAGTATGCCATTTTTTCATTGGAAAAGCCTCCCGGGGTTGTTTTCGAAGGGGTATCCTTAACTCATCTATATCTTACTAAATTTTATCAAAAAGTCAACCTCGGTTTTCCGATCAGCAGCACAGAAAGGTCGTTGACGTTCGTGCCCGTCGGGCCGGTACGCAGCAGGCCGCCGGTCTGCGCCAGCGCATGCCAGGCGTCGTTATCATCCAGCCACGCCTCCGCCGTGCGGCCGAGAGCGCGCAGAATGGCCGCCGTCCGACCGTCGGCATAGCCGCCCGCGGCATCCGTCGGCCCGTCCGTGCCGTCGCTGCCGAAGCTGAACACGGCGGCGTCCGAAAGTCCCTCCAGCCCCGGCGCGGCCGCGAGCGCCAGCTCCTGGTTTCGCCCGCCGAGACCGCTGCCCGTCACATGGACGACGGTCTCGCCGCCCGCCAGCAGGGCAAGCGCCCGTCCCCGGCCCGCATGATACTGCGCGGCCGCCGAAAGGAAGCGCCCGGCCTCCCGCGCCTCGCAGCTCAGGCGGTCCGTCAGCACGAACGGCGCATAGCCGAGCCTGCGGCACGTCTCTTCTGCCGCGGCGCACAGCAGCCGCACGCCGCCGACCACATGCCAGCGGGCGTTTTCCAGAAGCTTGGGCGTCTCCTGCCGGAGCAGGGCCTCCAGCGCGGCATCCGGCAGCAGGCCTGCCTGCCCGGCAGCCTCCAGCGCCTCTCCGCTCGTCGAGGGATCCGGCACGGCGGGGCCGGAGCCGATGACGTCCGGCCGGTCGCCCAGCACGTCCGACAGCAGAATGGATACAACGCGCGCCGGGGCGCAGTGCTGCGCAAAGCGGCCGCCCTTCACGGCGGAGAGGCGCTTGCGCACGGCGTTCATCGCCGCGATATCCGCCCCGCTGCGCAGGAGCCGCTGCGTGATCTCCCGCAGGCGTGCCTCCGGCACGAGCGGCAGCTCGAACAGGGCGCTGGCTCCGCCGGACAGCAGCACAAGGACCGTGTCCTCCGCCGTCAGCCCCTGCGTGAGCGCCAGCGCGCGGCGCGCCGCAGCAAAGGCCCGCGCATCCGGCACGGGGTGCCCAGCCTCCGCCAGCTCGAGCGGCGGGAGCGTCCCGCCGAGATGGCCGTCCTTGGTAATGACAATGCCCCGCCGGACGGGCACACAGGCACAGGCGGCCTGTGCCATGGCCCACGCCGCCTTTCCCGCCGCAAGGAGCACGATCCTGCCCGTCAGCCGCTCCGCTGCCAGCGCCTCCCGCACAAGCCGGCCCGGCTGCGCGGCCGCAACGGCCTCGCGCAGGATCGTCTCCGCATCCTCGCGCATCGTCTGCATGCATATCACCCTCTTTTTCTCCAGTATAGCGAACACAGAATAGGATTGTCAAGAGCTAAGGGAAGCTCTGATTCAATCAGCAAGAGCGGATGGCGAGAGATTTTTCGTCGAGTCGAGGTTTGGAAAGTGCAGGCGTACTTTGTGTACGTCAAGCTTTTCGAACCGATGGATCAGCGGAAAAGCTCCGTCATACGCCGCAGATGATCGAGGCAGAGCTTCCCCAAAAACAGGACTTGCAATTTCGAACACTTCGGAGTAAAATGGAGCGTATTTTGAGACGCGGGAGGGACGGGACATGATCCTCTATGAAGATGCGCAGCTCGTCGTGTGCTGCAAGCCGCGCGGCGTGCTTTCCGCCGCGGACAGCTCCGGGCAGGAGAGCATGGCCTCGCTGCTTGCGCCGCGCACGGTCTTCCCGGTGCACCGGCTCGACCGCGACGTACCCGGCGTGATGGTCTTTGCCAAGACCCGCGAGGCGGCGGCCTTTCTCTCGGCGCACCTCACGGCCGGCAAGGAATATCTCGCACTGGCCGAGGGTGCGCCGTGCAAAGAGCCGGAGGAGCTTTATGACCTGCTGTTCCACGACCGCGCGCGCAACAAAACCTACGTCGTGCAGCGCACGCGGGCCGGGGTACGCGAGGCGCGCCTGATCTGCACGCCGCTGCGCCTGCTGCCGGACGGCCGCGCCGCATTGCACCTGCAGCTGCTCACGGGCCGAACGCACCAGATCCGCGTTCAGCTCGGCTCACGCGGCTGCCCTGTCTGCGGCGACCGGAAATACGGCGCGCAGGCCGCGCCGGGCGGCATTGCCCTCTATGCCTGGCGGCTGCGTGTGCCGCACCCGGACGGGCGCAGCCTGACGTTCCGTCTGCCGGAGGAGCTTCTGCCGGATGAGCTGCGGGAACTTCCGGTTTTCCCTGCAGAACCCTTGTAAAATCCGGGGTTTTCTATTATAATATAGAAGGAGAGTTTTGGCCGCTGACCCGGAGTTTTTCCGGCGAGCGGTCAACTGTGCGGCTTTCCGAAGCAGGAGGAATGAATATGGCAAACAATCTCAAACGTCTGGACAGCTACCTTGTCCCCGGTAAGCACATTCACCTGATCGGCATCGGAGGCGTCTCCATGCGGCCGCTCGGGCTGGTGCTGCGCGGCATGGGCATCACGGTCACCGGCTCGGACATGAACGCCTCCGTCTCCACCGACGAGCTGATCGCCAAGGGCATCGAAGTGCACATTGGCCACCGCGCCGAGAATATTCAGGGCGCGGACTGCATCATCCGCACGGCCGCCGCCCACAACGACAATCCCGAGGTCGCCGCGGCCCGCGCGCAGGGCATCCCCGTGTTCGAGCGGGCGCAGGCCTGGGGCGTGATCATGCGCGAATATAAAAACGCCATCTGCGTGTCCGGCACACACGGCAAGACCACCACGACCGGCATGCTGACGCATATTTTCATGCAGGCACAGCGCGACCCGACCGTTATGATGGGCGGCTATCTCCCGCTGCTGCACGCAGGCCACCGCGTCGGCTCCGGCGACACCATTATCATGGAGAGCTGCGAATACTGCGACTCGTTCCTGAATTTCTACCCCACCGTCGCCATCGTGAACAACATCGAGGCCGACCATCTGGACTATTTCAAGGACCTCGACGCCGTGAAGCGCTCGTTCCGCAAATTTGCGGGCCTTGTGCCGCGCACGGGCCACGTCATCGCCAACGGCGACGATGCAAATACCGTGCAGGCGCTCTCGGATCTGCACTACCTCTCCTTTGGCATCGATGCGCACAACGATATCCACCCCGAGGGGCTTTCCGAGGACCTGCGCTCGTTTGACATTATCTGCTTCGGTAAGCGCTACTGCCATGTAGACCTGCAGGTCTACGGCCGCCACAATGTCTATAATGCGCTGGCCGCCGCAAGCGCCGCATGGGTCATGGGCGTGGACGGCGCGGATGTCGCCGCGGGCCTTGCCTCGTTCCACGGCGCGGGCCGCCGCATGGAGTTCAAGGGGACGTACCACGGCGCGGACGTCTATGACGACTATGCCCACCATCCCGGTGAGCTGCACGCCCTCATCGACGCCGTGGCCCACATGGGCTATCAGCGCGTGATCCTCGCGTTCCAGCCGCACACCTACACGCGCACGAAGGCCCTGTTCGACGATTTTGTCCGCGAGCTCAAGCGCGTGGACATCGCCGTTCTGGCCGAGATCTACGCCGCCCGCGAGAGCAACACCATCGGCATCTCCTCCCGCGATCTGGCGCGCTGCATTCCCGGCAGCGTCTACTTTGAGACGCTCCCTGAGGTCACGGCCTATCTCCGCGGGGCTGCGCAGAAGGGTGACCTGATCCTGACCGTCGGCGCAGGCGACATCTACAAGGCTGGAGAGGCCCTTCTGAAGGAAGAATAACATTCAAATAAATCAGCAATACCGCAGCACAAAGGAGTTTCTATGGAAAAGTATGATCTGATCATTGTTGGTGCCGGTCCTGCCGGCATCTTTACGGCCGTCGAGCTGTTCCGCCGCGGCGCACACAAGAAGATCCTGATGGTCGAAAAGGGCCAGAGCGTGGAAAAGCGCTCCTGCCCGAAGAGCAAGACGCAGAAATGCGTGAACTGCCAGCCCTGCAACATCACGACCGGCTTCTCCGGCGCAGGCGCGTTCTCGGACGGCAAGCTCTCGCTGAACCACGAGGTCGGCGGCGATTTCCCGAACCTCGTCGGCCCGGACTTTGCCCAGTCCCTCATTGACTATACGGACCAGATCTACCTGGAATTCGGCGCAGATCCCCATGTGGAGGGCGTGTCCGACCCCGATAAGATCCGCATCATCCGCCGCCGCGCCATTCGCGCAGGCCTGAAGCTCGTCGACTGCCCCATCCGCCACCTCGGCACCGAAAAGGCGCAGGAGCTTTATCTCGCGCTGGAGAACGACCTGCGTGCCAAGGGCGTCGACATGCTCTTCGGCCACAGCTGCGTCGATCTCGTGCTCGATGGCCCGCTGTGCAAGGGCGTCATCGTGGAGCCGACGCGCGGCGGCACGCGCGAGACGATCTATGCCGACGACGTCGTCATTGCGGCAGGCCGCCGCGGCGCGGAATGGCTGGAATCCCTGTGCGCGAAGTATGACATCGCCCACCAGCCGGGCACCGTGGACATCGGCGTGCGCGTCGAGGTCCGCAACGAGGTCATGGAGGAGGTCAACAGCGTCCTCTACGAGTCCAAGCTCGTCGGCTATCCGCAGCCGTTCAAGAACAAGGTTCGCACATTCTGCCAGAATCCCGGTGGCTTTGTCAGCCAGGAAAACTATGACAAGAACCTCGCCGTCGTAAACGGCCACAGCTACAAGGACCTGAAGTCCGACAACACGAACCTGTCCATCCTGTGCTCGCACAACTTCACCTACCCGTTTAACCAGCCCATCGCCTACGCCCAGAAGGTCGGCGAGCTGACGAACATGCTGGCCGACGGCCACATCCTCGTGCAGCGCTTCGGCGACATTCTCGACGGCAAGCGCACCTGGCCGAAGGAGCTGGCGTTTTCGAACGTGCGCCCGACACTGCCGGACGCCGTCGCGGGCGACATCACCGCCGGTATGCCCTACCGCGCCATGATCAACATCATCGGCTTCATTCAGGCCATGGATCAGGTCGTGCCGGGCTTTGCCAGCTATGAGACGCTGCTGTACTCCCCGGAGCTGAAGTTCTACAGCAACAAGGTCAAGATGACCCCGGACCTCAAGACAAACGTGGCGCACCTGTACTGCCTCGGCGATTCGTCCGGCTGGACGCGCGGCCTGATGATGGCCTCCGCCATGGGCGTGCTCATGGGCCGCAAGCTCGCGGGCTATGAGGAGCCGCTGCGCTGAGGAGATCGTCGGAAAGCTCTGCGAGGCCGCCTGCCGTGCCCTGCCGTGCGTTGTAGGGGAGCGGATAGCCGGGCCCGGCGCTGCACGAACGATCCGTACAAGCTGCCGTTAAAACGGTAAAAACCAATTGCGTCTGTAGCGGCGCTCACTGCGCAGCCGTTGGCGGCTTTGCCGCCTTACGGATGCGGCGTC
>NZ_JBBMFF010000177.1:0-5538 GCF_040096185.1 Faecousia intestinalis
CGAGATTGCACCCCAAGGGCACTTCCTCGCGCTTCGCGCTCAGGGCGCCACGTCGCTTCGCTCCTCGCAATGACAAAAGGTGCTTGCCATTTTAACGGCGGCCAGTACGGGCTGTAGGTGCGCCGCCGGGCCCGGCTGTCCGCTCCCCTACAACGCTCGCCCGGCGGCCTAGTGATAACGTTCCGCTTTCTGTTTTCCGTTTTCCATTTGCTCCGCGCCCTGTCCGCTTCTTGCATCGCTGCGCGCAATGTGCTATAATATGGTATCCCAAAAATGGAGAGAATACCGGCATGCCGAATCTGATCGAGATCACCGAATTTTCCGCCCCGGAGCTGGATGTCTACGCCCGCCTGTCCGAGGTGCAGCTCCGCAGCCGGCAGGACCCGTCGCAGGCCCTGTTCATCGCGGAGAGCCCCCTCGTCATCGGGCGCGCGCTCGACGCGGGCTGTGTGCCCGTGTCCGCCCTGATGGACGGCAGCCACGTTTCCGCCGCCGCACGGGAAATTCTGGCCCGGCTCGGTGCGGACGTGCCCGTTTTCACGGCGGAGGACGCCGTGCTCACGCAGCTGACGGGCTTCCATCTCACGCGCGGCATGCTGTGCGCCATGCGCCGCCCGGCTCTGCCGGAGGCCGCGGCCCTGTGCCGGGATGCCCGGCGGGTCGTCGTGCTCGAAAATGTGATGAACCCGACGAACCTCGGCGCGATCTTCCGCTCCGCCGCCGCGCTCAATATGGACGCCGTCCTGCTGACGGAGGCCGGGAGCGATCCCCTCTACCGCCGCGCCGTCCGCGTGAGCATGGGAACGGTGTTCCAGATCCCGTGGACGTATCTCCCGGACGGCTGGCCGGAGCCCTCGATGGGCTGGCTGCGTGCGCAGGGCTTCCGCACGGTGGCCATGGCGCTGCGCGACGATTCCGTTCCCTTGAATGACCCGCGCCTGCTGGCGGAGGAGCGCCTTGCCATCGTCCTCGGCACGGAGGGCGACGGCCTTGCGCAGGCAACAATCGACGCCTGCGATTACACGGTCCGCATCCCCATGTCCCATGGGGTGGATTCTTTGAATGTGGCTGCGGCAAGCGCAGTCGCGTTTTACCAGCTTGGGCTGCAATAGCCCCGCATCGAAAAGGAGGTTTCCATGATGCAACAGTATGATAAGATGATCCTGGCCATCCTGCAGGGCGACGACTATCACGACGCCGTCCATTCGCTCAACGAGCACGGCTTTTATGCCACGGTGCTCAACTCAAGCGGCGGTTTCCTGAAAAAGCGCAGCGTCACGCTGATGATCGGGTTGGAGAGCGCCCGCCTGGACGAGGCGCTGGCCATCCTGAAGAAGCACGGCGAGCGCACGGAAATGCGCTATGAAGCGCCGGTGCTCTCGCCGAACATGCCGCCGATCCCGCTTTCCACCGCGCCGCTGGAGATCCCGACGCGCTGCGGCGGCGTTGTGCTGTTCGTGCTGGACGTCGCGCAGAGCGCGCGCTACTGAGCGTGGAGCTTCGCTGCACGGCGGACCGGGAGACGCGCTTGCTGTCGATCCTGCGGCGGGAGCTGCAGCTTTCGTCCACGCTCGTGCGGCGGCTGAAATACTGCGGCGCCTACACCGTCAACGGCGAGCCTGCCCATACGGACCGGCCCGTCCGCCCCGGAGATGTCGTGCGCGTGTGCCTCGACGAGCCGCGGCCGGACTACCCCGCGGAGGACGGGCCGCTTTCCATCCTCTATGAGGATGAGGCCCTGCTCGCGGTCGACAAGCCGCAGGGGATGCTCGTGCATCCGTCGTTTTCCCGCCAGACCGGCACGCTGGCCAACCGCCTGCTCGGCTATTATGACAGGACCGGGCAGGCCTGCGCCGTCCACCCGGTCAGCAGGCTCGACCGCGACACGTTCGGCGTGGTGCTGCTGGCAAAGAACGCCCACGCCCACGCGCTGCTCATTGCAGCGGAGAAGCACAAGACCTATCATGCCGCCGTGCGCGGCGTGCCGCAGCCGCCGGAGGGCATGATCGACGTGCCCATCGCGCGTCTGTCGCCGGAGAGCCTGCTGCGCTGCGTGCGCGCAGACGGTCAGCCTGCCCGCTCGGCCTACCGGACCCTGCGGACGGAGCACGGCGTTTCCCTGCTGGAGCTGCAGCCGCTAACCGGCCGGACGCACCAGCTGCGCGTGCACTGCGCGTGGCTTGGCTGCCCGATCCTCGGCGACCCGCAGTACGGCGGGGCGGAGTCCGGCGGGCCGGGACAGCAGCTTTGCGCCGTTTCCATCCGCTTCTTCCACCCGTTTTTGAAAAAATGGCTGGAAATCCGGTCGAAACAGGACGTTTCGCTTGATTTTCCGGGCGGCATGGTTGTATAATAAGGGACGAACAGACTGCCGAAAAACCTGCTCAGCCGAAAGTTTCGGAGGGAAGAAAAGAGGGAAAGGAAACCGTCAGGGTGTCCTTTCGCATTCGATAACCCGCCGCAGCGGCAAAATTGCAAAATAAAAATACAAATAATAATTTTGCAGTTTTGAAATCAGCTTGGCGGGAAAGCCCAAAGGGTTTTTCGACAAGCTGAAAAACGGGCGCTGGCCCGATCATACTGGAGGAACGATTCATGTTTGACCGTTTGATTGAAATTCTCAAGGCGAATCCCCGTAAGATCGTCTTTACCGAAGGGCCGGATGCCCGTATCCTCGAGGCTGCCGACCGCCTGAAGAAGGACGGCTTCCTTACCCCGATCCTCATCGGCGCGCCCGAAGAGGTCAAAGCAGCAGCTGTCAAGGGCGGCTTCGACATCGAGGGCCTGGAGATCATCGACCCCGCGACCTATCCCGGCATGGACGAGATGGTCGAGAAGATGGTCGTCCTGCGCAAGGGCAAGATGACTGCAGAGCAGTGCCGCGAGGCGCTGTCCAAGGGCAACTATTTCGGCACGATGCTCGTGAAGATGGGCTATGCGGACGCTCTGCTGGGCGGCGCGACCTATTCCACGGCTGACACCGTCCGTCCCGCCCTGCAGCTCGTCAAGACGAAGCCGGGCGCGCATCTGGTGTCCTCCTGCTTCATCCTCGTCCGCGGCGAAGAGAAGCTGGCCATGGGCGACTGCGCCATCAACATCTCCTATGAAGACACGCTCGACAAGGAAGGCAACGTTGTTGTCTCCGCTGCCGACAAGCTCGCCGAGGTCGCCGTCGAGACCGCGCGCTGCGCGCAGACGTTCGGCATCGACCCGAAGGTTGCCATGCTGAGCTTCTCCACGAAGGGCTCCGGCAAGGGCGGCACGGTTCAGCTGTCCCGCGATGCCACGGCAAAGGCCAAGGAGCTTGCGCCGGATCTTGCCATTGACGGCGAGATGCAGTTTGACGCGGCCGTTTCCCCGGTCGTCGGCCAGCTGAAGTTCCCCGGCTCCAAGGTCGCGGGCTATGCCAATACCTTCATCTTCCCGTGCATCGAGGCCGGCAACATCGGCTATAAGATCGCCCAGCGTCTCGGCGGCTATGAGGCCTACGGCCCCATCCTGCTCGGCCTGAACGCCCCGATCAACGACCTCTCCCGCGGCTGCAACGCCGACGAGGTCTACAAGATGGCCATCATCACGGCTGCCCTTGTGTAATCCGACTGATCCTTCTTCCGGGCGGGGCATCCCGCCCGGAATTTTTCCGCACCGCCGATTTTGCTGCAAATTCGATGCGGGAATTCGCTAGAATGAACACGAAAGGCGGTTGATCTCATGAATCATACACCACAGAGAACACGAAGGAGAACCACAAAAAGGAAGCAGCAGCGTCGCAAACCACTGCGGGGCCGCTTTGTGCTCCTCGGCGCGGCGGTCCTGCTGGTGCTGCTCCTGCTGCGCTGCGGGGCGGACGAGCCGCAGCCGGGGTCCGCAGCGGCGGACGAAACGGCGGCGGAGGCAACGGCGGAAACGCAGCCCGTCCCTGCGACGCAGGCGGCCGATCCGCCCTCAAAGGACGATCCGCTCCTGCTGCTCGTGAGCCGCGCGCAGCCGCTGGCGGGGGATTATGCGCCGGAGCTGACGCAGCTGCACGACTGGCCCTATTCCATTGCTGCGATCGCCTATGAGCCGCTCAGGCAGATGCTGGCCGCCGGGCGGGCCGAGGGGCTTTCGTTCACGGTCGCCTCGGCCTACCGCTCCACGGACAGCCAGAGGCAGCTGTTTGACGAGGACGTCGAAGCCCGCGTCAGCGAGGGCATGACGGAGGACGAGGCCCGGGAGGAGACGGCCCGCTGGACGATGCCGCCCGGCTGCAGCGAGCACGAGACCGGCCTTGCCGTCGACATCGTTGCGACGGACAACCAGCGCCTCGACGACACGCAGGAGCAGACGCCGGAGACGATCTGGCTGCATGAAAACTGCTGGCGCTTCGGCTTCATCCTTCGCTATCCCGCGGGGAAGGAGGACGTGACCGGCATCGACTATGAGTCGTGGCACTATCGCTACGTCGGCATCGAGGCCGCGCGCTACCTCACGGAGCAGCAGCTGACCTTGGATGAATTTTGGGCTTCCTGAAGGGAGAAACAGACATGATCCGACATATCGTATTCTGGAAATTCCGCCCGGATGCCGATCCGGAGCCGTTCCTGCAGGCGCTCTCTGCACTGCCGGAGCAGATCGACTGGATCCGCGGCATGCATGTGGCGCGCAGCGCAGCCCCGAACGCCGCGTGGGACGCCGCGCTCGAGGTGGACTTTGACACGCTGGAGGACGTGGCGCGCTATCGCGACGACCCGCGCCACAAGAAGGTCTCCGCCCTGTGCAGGTCCATCCGCACCGACCGCGTCAGCATCGATATCCCGCTGTGAGCGGGTGGTGGGTCTACATCCTGCGCTGCGATGACGGCACGCTCTACACCGGCATGACCGATGACCCGGAGCGCCGCCTCGCCGCGCACCGCAGCGGGCACGGTGCAAAGTATACGCGCGGCCGCGGCCCGCTGGAGCTGGTCTACAGCGAGGCCTGTGGGACCCGCGGGGACGCCCTGCGCCGCGAGGCGGCCATCAAGCGCCTGCCGCGCGCGAAAAAGCTGCGGCTGGTCGAAAAGAAAGAAGTCCTGTGACGGGAAATGTAACAGGACTTTTTCGTTTTCGACTGTAGGGGAGCGGACAGCCGGGCCCGGCGGCGCACCGGCGCAAGAAACAGGCTGTCAGCAAAACGAGGAACGCCAAAGGTTTGTCACTGCGAGGAGCGAAGCGACGTGGCAATCTCGGGAAGGCACTGCCGATTTGGAAAGGCTATCGTTAAAATGGCACGCGCCAATTGCGTCTGTAGCGGCGGTCAGTGACCGCCTTGCAGGCTGCAGGTTTCGTGACACGATCGCCGACCGCACACGCCAATGTAGCGGCGTTCCCTGAGCGCCCAGTAGGGGAGCATTCAACCGCGCAAGTGCTCTGGTGCACCGCTGCACCCGCCTGACGTGTCATTCCGAGGAGCGAAGCGACGTGGGAATCTCGCAGTACCCGGCTGGATGACAGGAGAGCCGCGGCGAAATCGTAACTGCCTGCACGAGATTGCCACGGCCCCTTCGGGGGCTCGGAA
>NZ_JBBMFF010000178.1:0-16689 GCF_040096185.1 Faecousia intestinalis
GATCCATCGGTTCGGAAAGTTTGGAGTATTGCGCAGCCGTTGGCGGCTCTGCCGCCTTACGGATGCGGCATGCCCCTTGCGGGTACACAAAGTACGCCTGCACTTTCCAAACCTCGACTCGACGAAAAATCTCTCGGTATCCACTCTTGAGGATACGATTAGTGGCTTCCCAGATTTATTTATCTTCAGACCGTTGACGGTCAAAAAGATCAAAGCCGCAAAAAAACAGCCTGACAGGAAACTACATGGGAGACATGGAGTTTTTGGCAAGCTGCTGCATCGTGGGGCGGGTCGGCGGCCCCCCCCCCCCCCCCCACAGGAGGAGAACACCCGGTCATGCGCAGCGGGAACGCATCCGCTGCCCCGAATCGGGCACAAAAAAACGGCTGAGAGGATAGATAGACTATCCCCTCAACCGATTCGGGCAAAGTAATGCATCACAGTAGGTCTTCTGGGTCGCGCATCCGGGAGCAAAGCCCCCACGGCCGCTGCCCTGCCTTCTCAGGGTTCCCCAATGACCGGCTTTCGCCGACGGGCAGCGGACTCAACGCTCACAGCGACGGTTATCCCAGAGGCGCAGCGCGCCTCCCTCGGGGTATTATCCCCGTTCCCTTGTTTACCCGTATGCCTGACGGGGTCGCCCCGCGCCGTTGCGTACATACGGTCTCTGCAAGCAGAATATTCAGTTCATGCCGCACAGGCTTTGTGCGGACTACTTTGATTATAGACCATGCGGGCGCGCCTGTCAAGCACCGAAATCCGTATTTTTTTAGCGAATGCGGAAACACACACCGGAACGGGCTTGACAAAAAAATCGGCCCTTGTTATACTGAGAGCAATGGAAGCTTCAAGTGCTTCCGCTGCCGTCCGGGCAGCGGGAGAGGATAGGGAACCGGGTGAGAATCCCGGACGGTACCGCCGCTGTATGCGCGGAGGCCGCGTGCAGGGCGAAAGCCGGTCATTGGGGAACCCTGAGAAGGCGCGCGCGGCCGTCGAGGCGTGAGTCAGAAGACCTGCTTGGGGAGGCTCTGCCCGCATGGTGCGGGAAACGGGGCGCTTTGTTGTGCGCAAATGCGGACGCTGCAACGATTGTTGCAGTGTCCTTTTTTTCTGGGGGTCGTGCCATGAGACGGAAAACAATCTGGGGCCGGGTCTGCACGGCCGTGCTGATCCTTTCGCTTCTGGCCGGTGCGGTGGCTGTCGTGTTCACGGGCGGACGGGTGCGCCCGCCCGATCCGCTGCCGGAGCAGGCGCAGGTCCTGCAGCCGGACCGACAGGAGCGCGGCGGCAGCGGCGGCACATCGGACGACGTGCCCCTCACGCAGTCCCCGGAGCCGACGGAGCCGTCCGAAGAGCCGGACGAGACGGAAACGGCCGAGCCATCCACGGAGCCGGACGAGCCGACGGATGCGACGTCCGCCACGCAGACGACACAGACGCCCGAGCCGAGCGAGGAGCCGACGCGCAGCACCGGCGGCGGAACGGAGCCGACGGAGGAGCCGGGTCCTGCCCCCACGGAGGCCCCCGGCCCCGAGGAGCCGCATATCGTGACGGACCTTGTCAGCCGCGTCTGGCGCTCCGGTGAGCTGGACGGCGATACGCTGCGGTTTTATGCCTATGCTGCGGGCAGCGGAGACCTGAGCCTGCGGGTATATTATAAGGAGTCCGGCTCCACCGCAAACAACGGCACGCGCCTGCTGCCGGCGGACGACCGGAACTTCTCCGTCCGCCTTACCTTAAATCAGTCCTATACCTTCTCCTTATATTTATATCGCGACGGCCGCCGCGTCGGCGATGCCGCGGTATACCATATTTCCTACCGCGCAAGGCTCGCAGACGACGATCAGCCCGAGATCGGCGATGCGCCGCCCATCATCACGACGAGCCGCGACGGCCGGACCGATCCCGTTTCCGTGCAGACGATGACGTTCGTCGTCTGGGCGAGGACGGGCACGGACGGTTCACCGATCTACACGAGCCATCTGCAGGTCTCGATGGACGGCGAGCTGCTGACGAACCCGACCGGCAGCGCCGCGTCCGGCTATGAATATGTGCTGCGCTTCTCCGCGCCGCTCGTCGGCGATGAGCGGGAATACACGCTGCGCATCCTTGCGTGGGACGATGCCGGAAATTCCGCCATGCGCACCGTGAAGATCGTCTATCAGACGGTCTCGGAGGGCGACGACATCGGTGAGGCGACCATCCGCATCGACGCCACGACCGTCGGCCTCGGAATCGTCGACGAGGAGACCGTCCGCATCAAACAGGGCGACACGGCCGCGCAGACCGTGCTGCAGATGCTGGAGGACTGCGGCTATGAGGCAGGCTATGACGGCCTTGCGGAAAAGAACGGCGGTTTTTATCTCATGCGCCTGACGCGCGGCGACCTGCTGTTTCGCGCGCAGGTGCCGGAGCGCCTCTGGACACTCATCCAGCGCGACGGCATCTCACTGACGGGTGCGCCCGGCCGCGACAGCCTCGGCCAGCACGACTACACCTGGGGCGCGGGCTGGATGTATGATGTCAACGGCTATTACCCCGGCAAGGGCCTGTCGGAATGGATGCTCGGCGACGGCGACGTGCTGACGCTGCGCTTCACGCTGGCCTGGGGCAAGGATATCGACGGCTTCGGCGCGACGGGCGGCGGCTACGGCGTGCTGTCCAGCTACTGCTATGTCTGGCGCGACGGGCAGGAGATCCCGCTTGGCCACGACTGGCAGGAGACGGCCCGTGTCGAGCCGACGGAGACGGAGGACGGCTATGCGGACTATGTCTGCACGAAGTGCGCCGAGACGCGCCGCGACGTCCTGCCGAAGACCGGAACGGTCGACCCAACGGATCCCACGGATCCCACGGATCCCACGGAGCCGCCAACGGATCCCACGGACCCGACGGAGAACGGAAACGAGAGGAGCATGTTCCTTGAAGCAAATGCGAAATATTCTGATCCTGCTGCTGTGCGCGGCACTGCTGGCGGGCTGCGGCGCAAGATCGGCGCCTGCAAAGGCACTCGAGGGCTGCCGGGCGCTGCTCGGCGTGCGTGAGGGCTTCCTGGAGGGCCGCGCGGCGGAGCTGGCGGGCAGCTCCATCGGAGATTGGCTCGCCATGGCGCTGCTGGCCTGCGGTGCGAACGAGAGCTATGACGCCTATCTTGCCGCGCTTGAGCGGCATGTCACGGAGCGCTATGCCGAGCAGGGCACGCTCGATGCGCTCATGGCGACGGAGTATTCCCGTACGATCCTGACCGTCGCCATGCTCGGCGGCGACCCGGCCGCCTTCGGTACGCGGCCGGACGGCACGACCGTGGACCTGCTGGACGACGGCGTGTGGAATTTTGCGGGCGAGCTCGGCGCGCAGGGCCTCAACGGCCTGATCTTTGCCCTGCTGGCGGTCGATGCCGGGACCTATCCGGAGCCGGAGCGGGCGAAAAACACGCGCGCCGGGATCGTGGAGGCCATCCGCGCGGCGCAGGAGCCGGACGGCGGCTTCGGCCTCGTTTCCGGCGCCTCGGAGGCCGATATGACGGCCATGGCCCTGCAGGCCCTTGCGCCCTACGGCCGGGACGAGACCGTGGAGCGGGCGCTTGCCTGGCTGAAGGACCAGATGCAGCCGGACGGCACCTTCCTGGCCTACGGCGAGCCGAGCGCCGAGAGCTGCGCGCAGGTCCTCCTTGCGCTGGCTGCGCTCGGCATCGATCCGGAGCAGGAATTCGGCAGCGTGAACCCCGAAACAGGCCTTGCAGAATTCCGGAAGGCGGACGGGAGCTATGCGCATCTGCTGACGGACACGGAAGGAAATCTCATGGCGACGGAGCAGGCCATGCTGGCCCTCTGCGCGCTGGAGCGGCTGCCGGACGGCGGCTGCGTATACGAATCGAAATATCGGGAGGCGGCATGATGGAACAGAAACAATATGAGCTTGCGGCGCAGGTGCTCCGCGAGGTGCAGAAGGTCATCCTCGGCAAGCGGGAGATCGTGGAAAAGGTCCTGATGGCCGTGCTGGCGCAGGGCCATGTGCTGCTGGACGACGTGCCCGGCGTCGGCAAGACGACGCTGGCCATGGCCTTCGCACGCGCGCTCGGGCTGGAGACCCGCCGCGTGCAGTTCACGCCGGACACGATGCCGTCGGACATTCTGGGCTTCTCCGTCTATGACAAGCAGGCGGGAGCCTTTTCCTACCAGCCGGGCGCGGTCATGACGAACCTGCTGCTGGCGGACGAGATCAACCGTACCTCCACCAAGACGCAGGCGGCCCTGCTGGAGGCTATGGAGGAGCGCCGCGTGACTGTCGACGGGAAGACGCATCCGCTGCCGCAGCCGTTTTTCGTGCTGGCGACGCAGAATCCCGTCGGCTCGGCCGGAACGCAGCTCCTGCCCCCGGCGCAGCTCGACCGCTTCCTGCTGTGCCTGAGCATGGGCTACCCCGACCGGGAAAGTCAGGTGGAGCTGATGAAGGAGCGCCACCACGCCGACCCGCTTGCGCAGGTGTGCCCCGTGACGGATGCCGCCGCGCTCGGCGGCCTGATGGATGCCGCCGCCATGACGTTCGTGGCGGACCCGGTCTATGATTATACGGCCCGCCTGCTTGAGGCCACGCGCTGCCATGAGAGCCTGCAGCTCGGCCTGAGCCCGCGCGCCGGTCTGGCCCTGTGCCGCGCGGCCAAGGCGCGCGCGTTCCTGCATGCGCGGGACTATGTCCTGCCGGAGGACGTCGCGGAGGCAGCGCCCGATGTCTGTGCCCACCGCCTTGTGCTCGCGCCGCGCGCCCGCCTGCATGACGAGACGGCGCGGTCGGTGCTTGCCGAAATTCTCGAGCGCGTCCCGCAGCCCGCGGTGCGCGAATTCAAAAGCTGATGCGGAAGCGGATGCTGCGCGCCTGGCTGCTGTGGCTGCTGGCGGCGGCCTGCTGTGCGCTGGCCTTTGCTTTTACCCATGCCGGGGCAGCGCTGGCCGCGCTCTGCGTGCCGGTGCTGGCGGCGCTGGCGGGATTCGTCGTGCTGCGGTGCAGCAGGCTGCCCGCGCTTTCGCTCCGGCTCCCGGCAGGCGGCCGGAAGGACGGCATGATCGCGGGCGAGATCGTGGCCTCCCGCCGCGCGCCAGGCCGCGTCCTGTGCCGCATCGAGGTGCGCAATGACCTGACGGGCGAAACAACGGAATTTTTCGCGGAGGAACGCTTCTCGTTCCGCGCCGAACACTGCGGCCGCCTGACGGTCCGCATCCGCAGGGCCTGGCTCCTCGGCCTGCCGGGCCTGTTTGCCCGGAAGATCCGGACGGACGCGGCGGCGCATGTCACGGTCCTGCCGGATACGTTCCCGGTCTCCGTCCATGTGACGATGCCGGAGGTGCAGAGCCCGGACAGCGACACCAGCAGCCCGGACCGCCGCGGAAGCGACCTGACGGAGCCGTTCCGCCTGCGCGAGTATGCGCCGGGCGACAGCCTTCGCCAGATCCACTGGAAGCTTTCCTCCAAGCTCGATCGCCTCGTGATCCGCGAGCCGGGCATGCCCGCCGCGCGTACGCTGCTCGTCTTCTGGGACCGCAGCGGCGATGCCGCCGCGCGCGATGCGCAGGCGGAGGCCGTGTTCTCCGTCTGCCAGAGCCTGAGCGAGCAGGGGTATGCCTATCAGCTCGGCTGGCCCGAGGGCGGCACGGCCCGCTTTGCGGAGGCAGGCTCCACGGAGGAGCTGCTGCGCGATCTGCCGCTGCTGCTGCGCGGCGGCGCGGAGCCTCTGCAGGAGACCGGGGCGCTGCGCGGCTTCGGCAAGATTCTCTACTTTACGGCCTCGCCGGACCCGGTCTGGCGCAGCCTGACGGCGGGTGCGGAGCCGGTCCTGCTGCTGTGCGGCGTGCCGGAGCAGCCGGATGTCCGCTGCATCTGCTATACCAAAGAGGACTATGCTGCCGCGCTGCAGCAGCTGGAGCTTTGAGCATGAAACGAACGAACGGTTTTCAACTGGAACGTGCCCCTGCCGGGGGGCAGACTCTGCCGCCGTGGGCGGCCGCGCTGTGCGGCGGCCTGTGCGCTGCGGGGGCGCTGACGCTGCTGGCGGGGTCCTTCCCCGTGCTGCCTGCGTGGGCGGCCCTGCTGCTCGGCCTGCTGCTGGGGGCCGGGCTTGCGCTCCTGCCGCAGCGGGCGTGGCTGACGCCTGCGCTCTGCGGCGCGGCGGCGCTGTTCTGCCTGTGCGCCTTTGTGCCCGTCACGGCGGGCCTGCGGCAGCTGGCGGACTGCGTGCGCCGCTGGCTGACGGCGCGGACCGGGTACATCTATTTGACATCTTCTGGCGGAATGCGGCAGGGCCTCTGGGCCTTCCTGCCGCTCGGCTTTCTTTCGGCGCTGGCCTCCGGCCGCTGCGCCCGGCGCGGGAGCGTATGGTTTGCGGCCGTTTCGCTGCCTCTTGCGGCGGTCGGCTGCACCATTGGGCTGTTCCCGTCGTGCTGGGGCCTGCTGCTTCTGGCGGGCGGCATGACGGCCCTGCTGCTGTTCCGCACGGACCGGGGACGGACGGCGGCCCTGCTGCTTGCGGGCTGCCTGCTGCTCAGCGCGCCGCTCGGACGTCTCTCCCTGCCCGAGAGCGGGGCAGCGGCAGCGCTGGCCAGCGGGCTGCATGCACTGCGCTATGACGCGGCGGCCAACTCCATGCCGGAGGGCGATCTGCACGATCTTTCCGCGTGGGAAAAGAACGGGACGCCCGCGCTGCGCGTGACGATGGAGCAGCCGCAGCGGCTTTACCTGCGCGGCTTTGTCGGCGAGGTCTACACGGGCCGGAGCTGGCAGCCGCTCGATCCGCAGACGCTGGCGGACGAGGCCGGGCGTTTCTATTGGCTGCATGAAAAGGGCTATTATGCCCAGAGCGCCGTCGGGACTGCGGCGGTGCTCGCCGGGCAGACGCAGGTGCAGACCGTCACGGTCACGAACCTGTCTGCCTGCGGCGCGCAGGCCTATCTGCCGACGGGCCTTGCGGACAACGCCCTGCTGGAGCCGGACCGCATCGGCGACCGCGCGGCGAAAGCGCCGGGGGAAACGTATTCCTGTTCCTGCGCCGTCGGCGGCCTGCGCGACTGGTATGCCGCGCAGCAGGCGCTGGCGGACGATCCGGACGGCGCGGCGCAGTGGCTCACGCTGGACGAGGGCTACCGGGCGTTTGCCGAGGCACAGTTCCTTGAGCTTACGCCGGAGGCGGCCGGAGCCGCGCAGGCGCTGCTGGGGAGCGGAATGCAGGGAAAGACGCTCCCGGAAATTCTGCAGGCCATCCGACAGACGCTCACGGAGCACTTCGTCTATGACGAGAGCGTCTCGACGCAGAACGGGACGCAGGACTTTTTCCAATATGTGCAGTCCGTCACCGCGCGCGGCTACAGCGTGCACTATGCGACGGCCGCCGTGCTGATGCTGCGCTATTGCGGCGTCCCGGCGCGCTATGCCGAGGGCTACTACCTCTCCGGACAGGATGCGGTCTCTGGGGAGCAGACGTTTGAACTGGATGAGACGCACGCCCATGCGTGGGCGGAATATTATCTGACCGGCGTGGGCTGGGTCCCGTTTGAGGTCACGCCGGGCTATGTGGAGGCCGAGGACCTCGGAGCAGGCGGCGAGGCGGGCGGAAAGCAGTATGAAAACACGCAGCTGCCGCCCGTTGTGGAGCAGCCGGAGCAGCAGGCCCCGCAGGAGGAGACGCAGCGCAGCTTCCGCTGGTGGCTCGCCGCGATCCCGCTTGCCGCGGCCCTCCTCGCGTTCGTCCTGTGCCAGCTCTGGCGCAGACGCCGCCTGCACCGCCGGATCGCGGCCATGGCGGCGGACGAGCCGCGCGAGGCCGTGACGCAGCTCTATGGCTACGCCGTGTTCCTGCTGGCGCGGACCGGCGCGGCCCCGCCCGCAGGGCTGGAGCAGGCCCGGCAGGACAATGCCGAGGCCATGTTCAGCGGCCACGATATTCCAGCGGAAAAGGCCGCCGCCATGCAGCGCTTCGTGCAGGAGGTTCTGCAGGCCTGCCGGAAAAAACGCAATCCGCTCCAACGGTTCGCGGACCGCTGGTTCCATATCTGGTATTAGGTTTGAAGGAGGCAATGCTTATGAAGTCCATTCGATTTCTTGCCCTGCTGCTGTGCGCAGCGCTGCTGCTTCCGCTCGTGCCCGTGCATGCGGCGCAGAGCGGCGGGAGCTTCTATCTGACGGCCTCCACGGCCGGGCAGACGCTCATTGAGCCGGTCGCCGTGCCCTATACGGCCGGGCAGACCATCCGGGATGCCCTGCGCGGCAGCGGTTATGCCTTCGGCGGCATCGATACCGCGTTCATCACGGACATCGAGGGCGTCGCGGGAAACTTTACGGTCTATTATGACGGCGGCGCGTATTCGCTCGATGCGATTGCCAGCCCGGAGACCGTGACGGCCGTCGTCTTCTCCGAGCGTGAAAGAGGCTTTCCGGCCCTGCTGGACGCCGTGACGGAGCTTGGCCGCTTCCGGGAGCGCACGGACCATGTGCAGAATTACCCGGCGGCGCAGCAGGCCTATGCGGCGGCGCTGTCCGGCCTGCGGACGGCGGACGAGGCGGGCCTGACGACGCTTCTTGCCGCACTGCGCAGCGCCGTGGCGGAATACGAGGCCATTCTGAACGGCACAAAGTACCCCGTGACCTTTACGGACACGGCCGGGACGGCCGCGCAGCTCACGCTGACGGACAGCTACGGCAATGTGACGCAGGTACAGGGCCTGCGCGCCGAGGTCGTGGCAGGGGAGTACACGTTCAGCCTGTCTGACGGCGGCGCGAACCGCGTCGACGGCACGCTGACCGTGGCAGGCGCGGTGGAAAAGCAGGTCACGCTGCCGACGGGCGACTGGTTCGGCACGATCCGCCTCCACAATGCGTCCGGCGCATCCGCGGGTGCCTATCCCGGCACGCAGGATGAGAAGACCCATACGGCACAGTTCCGCGTGGAGGACTTCCGCACGCTGGCCTATCTCTATGCCGAGCGCGGGGTGGATGCCCCTGCGGACGCGGCGCTCTACAGCTGCTACATCGGCCAGAACGGCAAGGACTACGGCGACGGCAGCCAGCCCTCGAACCGCAAGAGCTGGTCGAGCTATCAGACGGCGCTCGTGTCGCTGCTCACGGCCGGGATGACGGACTGCGAGGTCCGGCTCGAGGCCCGCAGCGCTTCCGGCACGGACATGCGCATCCAGTCCTATACGCTCCGCCTGCACCGTGTGCCGACGCTCGCGTCGCTTGCCGTCTATGGCGAAGGTACGCGCCTGCCGCTGGACTTTGACCCGGCCGGGACGGACTATGCGGTGACGACGGTCTCTGACCGCCTGGCGATCGAGGCGGTCCCGTTCGGTACGGAGGGCTATTCCGTCACGGTGAACGGCGGCACGTCCGCAGAGGTCCCCGTCGGGACGATCACGGTGCAGGTAGCCCACACGAACGGAGAGCGCACCGCCTATACCATTGCGGCGACGAAGGTCGACTCCGTCGAGGTGCGGATCACGGTGCCCGCGGGAACGGACACTGCCGTCTTCAATGCGGCGGACAGCGAGATCGCGCCCGTCGGCAGCGGGACCTACCGCCTCATCCCCGGCGAGCGCTATACCTGGATCACGACAAAGCAGGAATTCTATCATGCGGCGGGCAGCTTTGAGGCCGCTGCCGGTCTCACGGTGCAGGCGTCGGAGCCGGACACGACGGACCGTCTCAGCGCGCTTGCCTCCTACAGCGCGCGCAATCCGAAGAACGGTGTGAGCTATGAGAGCGACGTGCCGTTTTCGGCGGCGCAGCACCGCTATACGCTGACGGTGCCGGATGCGAACTCCACGTTCTATCTGCAGGCGACCCCGACGGGCGGCTATGCCGTGAAGGCGCGCTACCTCCGCCAGACGACGAACACAGGCACGAACGGCACGCAGGCGGCGATCAACGTCACGGCGACCGTCGATCCCGCGAAGACCGCCACGGCCTGCGGCCAGAGCCTTGCGGCGAGCGGCTATTCCAACACCGTGACGCTGCGCCTGAGCCGGACGGCGGGCAGTGTGGAATATTACCAGGACTACACGCTGCTGCTGCGCCGCCGCCTGACGCTGGGTGGGCTCAGCGCCGCCGTGGACGGCGTAACGCTGAACCTGCTGAATGCGAAGGGCGAGGCGCAGAGCTTTGACCGCGATGTGACGGAATACTGGACGCGCGTCGACGTCAGCGCCCGCACGCTGGACTTCACTGCCTCGTTCCGCAGCCTGCCGACGGAGACGAACCCGAACAGCGGCGGCTATCTTGCGGACATCAACGGTACGACGTATGCGGAAGCGCCGTCCGCCGCCCTGACGCTCGATCCGGAAAAGACCGCAGAGGATGTGACCGTGACCGTGCACCATGCAGACGCGGCGGCGCTCCCGGCGACCTATACGCTGCATGTGCAGAAAACGGAGCCGACGATCGTGACGTTCGTGACGGAGCCGAAGGACGCGACCGTCTTCCTGACGAATGAGCAGTCCGGGCGGCGCGCGGAGCGGGCCACAGACGGCAGCTTCGCCCTGACGCCGGGCGACCGCTACACCTATACCGTGACGGCAAAGGGCTATGTCGGCACGACCATCCAGCATTACACGGCCCCGGAGCAGGCGGAAACGGTCCGCGTCACGCTGCAGAAGGCGGCGGAGAACACGGGCCTGCAGCAGCTTCCTGCCCAGTGGCCCTCGTTCCGCGCGGATGCCTATAACAACGGCGTCATCGACGCCAGAACGCCCGTTTCCTCGGAGAATACGGTCCTCTATTGGGCCACGCAGCTCGGCAGCGGCTATTCCTCCGATGCCTGCGGCTGCCCGATCATCGTGGATGACTGCCTGTATACCTACGGCGGCGAGACGATCTACAAGCTCGACAAGCGCACGGGCGAGGTGCTTGCGCAAGGCAAGATGGACCATAAGTCCAGCTTCGCCATCAACTCGCCGACCTATGCCGAGGGCATGATCTTCGTCGGCCTGGCAAACGGCTGCGTGCAGGCGTTCGATGCCGTGACGCTCGAGTCTCTGTGGCTGTACGAGGACCCGCTCGGCGGCCAGCCGAACTGCCCCATCACCTATGAGGGCGGCTATCTCTACACCGGCTTCTGGAACCGCGAGGACGGCAACGCAAATTTCGTTTGCCTGACCGTGACGGATGAGGACCCGGCGAAGACGGATGAGAGCAAGCTGGCCTCGTGGACCTACACGTCCCGCGGCGGCTTCTACTGGGCGGGCGCTTACGCCTGCAAGGACTTCGTGCTCGTCGGTACGGACGACGGCGAGGCGGGCTACACGACGGGCCATGCCCGCGTGCTCTCGTTCGACCCGCGCAGCGGCCGTCTGCTCGGCGAGCTGACGCTGCCGCAGACGGGCGACCTGCGCAGCTCCGTGACCTTCGTCCCGGACAGCGAGGGCGGCCTTGCCGGTACGGCCTATTTTACAACGAAGGGCGGCTATTTCTACGGTCTGCATGTCGAGGCCGATGGCACGTTCACGGAGGGCTCGCTGCGCGCGCTCAAGCTGGCCAATTATGCCAACGATCCGAAGAACCCGGCCATGAGCACCTGCACGCCGACGATCTATAACGGCCGCGCCTACATCGGCGTGTCCGGCACGGCACAGTTCGGCGCGTATTCCGGCCACAACATCACGGTCATCGACCTTGCTTCGATGTCCGTTGCCTATTCCGTCCGCACCCAGGGCTACCCGCAGACGAGCGGCATCCTGACAACGGCCTATGAGGCGGAGAACGGTTATGTCTACGTCTACTTCTTCGATAACTATACGCCGGGCAAGCTCCGCATTCTGGCCGACAAGCCGGGCCAGACCGCGCCGGTCCTCATCACGCAGGAGACGGACGAGAGCAGCGGCAAGCATGTCACCTATGACACACCTTATGTTCTGTTCACGCCGAGCGGCGCGCAGGCGCAGTATGCCATCTGCAGCCCGGTCATCGACGCGGACGGCACGATCTACTTCAAGAACGACTCGGCCTATCTGATGGCTGTCGGCAGCACGATGGACCGGCTCGAGGTCACGGCGCAGCCGGAGAAGACGGTCTACCACGCCGGCCAGACGTTTGAGGCCGCCGGTATGCAGGTCACGGCCGTTTGGCACAATGGCGTAAGGACGGATGTGACGAAGCTCGTGCAGTGGTCGACGGACCCGCTGACGCTGGACGACAACGACTTCCAGATCACCTATTCCCATGTGCTCTATCAGGACCGTGACGGCGCGCCGGGCACGGCCTATGCGGCCCCGGTCGGCCTTGCGGCGCTCGATGTGCGCAAGCATATTTACGACCGTGTGGAGACCACGCCGGAGGGCCACCGCGGCACCTGCAGCTATTGCGGGCAGACGGACGAGGCATTCCAGCCACATGAATTCGTCTGGGTCATCGACCGTGAGCCGACGGAGGAGGAGACCGGCCTGAAGCACGAGGAATGCTTCTGCGGCTACCGGCGCAGTGAAAACACCGAGATCCCGAAAAAGGAGCACGAGCACACCTATGTGGCCACGGTCGTCGCGCCGACGTGCACGGAGCAGGGCTACACGCTGCACACCTGCCCGTCCTGCGGCGATACCTACCGCGACGCCTGGACGGACGCACTGGGTCACAGCTGGGATGCCGGGCGCGTGACGATCCCAGCAACGGAGGATACGGACGGCGAGCGCACGTTCACCTGCACGCGCTGCGGGGCCGAGCGCACGGAGGTCATTCCGAAGACCGGCGAAACGCCCTGCGACGGCGGCGCGAATTGTCCGGGCAGCCGCTTCACGGATATGCCGGCAGCCGGGAATTGGGCACACGCAGGCATCGACTTTGCCCTGAAGCAGGGCCTGTTCAACGGCATGTCTGCCACGACGTTCGAGCCGGACGGCAGCATGACGCGCGCCATGCTCGTCACAGTGCTGTGGCGTCTGGACGGCAGCCGCGCGCCCGCCGGGCGGAACACGTTTACTGACGTGCCGGGCGGCCAGTGGTTCACCGATGCGGTGACCTGGGCGGCGGAAAACGGCGTGGTCAACGGCGTGGGCAGCGGGAAGTTTGAGCCGGACGGCCGCGTGACGCGCGAGCAGATCGCAACGATCCTGTTCCGCTATGCCGCAAAGCGCTATGATACCTCCGCGCGGGCGGACCTGTCCGTCTTCCCGGATGCCGGACGGGTGAGTGCCTATGCACGCGAGGCACTGGCATGGGCCAACGCTGCAGGCCTTGTGAACGGCACGGACAACGGCTTCGGCCTGATCCTCGACCCGCAGGGCGACGCGACCCGTGCACAGGTCGCCGCCATTTTGATGCGGTATGTAAAAAATATCGTCCGCTGATACTAGAATCTGATAAAAAGCTTTAAAAGCTTTTTATAGCGCCGAGGGCGCGTCAGATTCTGCATGAGACGGCGCAGCGTGCGTCAGCACGATGCGAGTGTGCGTAGCACACGGGATTCCTGATGAAATGTTTTAATCAGGAATCAGTATGAGATGGCGGCAGCGAGAAAACCCCGCAGGAGAAAAGCCTCCTGCGGGGCCGTTTTTATCCTGTAAAGCGATCGGATGAACCGACTGTAAAAAATTTGCGTAGAGAAATGTAAAATTATATAAGCTCCGAAACATATGGAACTGTCGGATAAAATTTTCAAAAATTTTGAGGAAAACATATTCACTTTAGCATGTTTTGCCGTATAATAATAGACGCTGGTTGCCCAAAACAACTTTATCCGGCCGCTGACTGAAAACGTTTCTCCCGGCGGACGAGCGCCGGGAAGACAACAGAGCACGAAGAGAGGAGAAAACTTATGATCACCGCTGAATCCCTGTTTTTTGCGATTCTGGGAACGACCCGGGCCGAGATCACTCCCTCCGTCCTTGCAACGGAGATCACTGCCGAGCTGCTGTTTGACGAGAACCTCGGCTTTGACGACTTCCGCATCACGAAGGATGTGTATCCCACCGTTGCCAAACTCCTGCGCCGCAGCTCCGATTCGGTATCCCGAAGCGTCGAGCGCATGACTGCGCGCCTGTGGCGCTGCGGAAGCCCGGAGCAGCTGCGAAAAATCACCGGGCAGGAGCGGCTGCTGCCGCGTCCCGCCCGGGAAACGATCCTGTATCTGGCGTATTATCTGCGTGCGGAGCGTCCGATCTCTGCGCTGCGGTACGGAACAGATGTCCCGCCGAACCGGGATCAGCGCGTGATGATCGCCTCGCGTTCCGCGCCGACGGAGACGTAAGAAATGTGGCAGCCGATGGCCTTTTCCACGGTCTCTACATAGTCGCGCGCTTCCTTCGGCAGGTCCTCATAGCGGCGCACGCCGGAAATGTCGCAATTCCAGCCCGGCATGGTGCGGAAGACGGGCTTTGCCTCCGGCAGGATGGCAGGGAAGGGGAAATCGTCCGTCAGCGCGCCGTTCAGCTCATACTGCACGCACAGCGGGACCTCCTTCATGCCGGACAGCACATCCAGCTTCGTCAGCGCGACCTCGGTCGCGCCCTGGATGCGGCAGCCGTAGCGCGTGGCGACAAGGTCGATCGGGCCGACGCGGCGCGGACGGCCGGTGGAAGCGCCGTATTCGCCGCCCTTTTCACGCAGGTTCTCGGCCTTCTCGCCAAACCACTCTGCTGTGAACGGGCCTTCACCGACGCAGGTGGAGTAGGCCTTCACGATGCCGACGGTACGGTCCACATGGCTGCCCGGCATACCGGCGCCGACGCAGGCATAGCCCGCGATGGACGAAGAGGAGGACGTGTAGGGATAAATGCCGAAATCGATGTCGCGCAGGGCGCCGAGCTGGGCCTCGAACATGATGTTTTTGCCGGCTTTTTCGGCCTCATAGAGGTACTTGGGCACGTCGCACAGGAACGGGCGAAGCTTGCCGCCGAACTCCTCGCACCAGGCGAGCATGTCCTCGAGCTTGTAGGGCTCTGCGCCGTAGACATTGTGGATGATGAGGTTCTTCCACTCCAGGATGGTGGCCAGATGCGCCTTGAGGTGCTCCGGGTAGAGCAGCTCACCGAGCATGACGGTCTTCTTCTGATATTTATCGGAATAAACGGGCGCGATGCCGCGCAGCGTGGAGCCGTACTTCTGATCTTTCAGACGGGCCTCCTCCAGACCGTCGAGCGCGCGGTGGAAGGGGAAGACGATGGTGGCACGCTCCGAGATCTTCAGATTCTCCGGCGTGATGCGGATGCCGTGCGCACGGAGATTGTCGATCTCGCGGCACAGGTCTTCCAGATCGATGACGACGCCGTTGCCGAGCACATTCACAACGCCCTCGGAGAAAATACCGGACGGGATGAGATGCAGGGCAAACTTGCCGTACTCATTGACGATGGTATGACCGGCGTTGTTGCCGCCCTGATAGCGAATGACAATATCATAATCCTTTGCGATGAGGTCGACCATGCGGCCCTTGCCTTCATCGCCCCAGTTGATGCCGACGACTGCACAATTGCTCATAATACTTCTGCTCCTGTTTCTGCCCGATGGGCTTGATTTCACACAACGCGCCTATTATAATACAAACCGAGGCATAAGTAAAACATGAATATCTTATGCAAGACATCAATAATTCTGATGGAGTGTGAGACCATGACAGTCAAGCTGGAGCAATACCGGATATTTAAAGCAATTGCCGACACGGGAAATATCTCCCGGACGGCCAAGCAGCTCTATTTGTCGCAGTCGGCCGTCAGCCAGTCGCTGCAGCAGCTCGAAAGCGCCCTCGGCGTGCGGCTGTTTTCGCGGACGGCGCGCGGCGTGACGCTCACGGCGGAGGGGAGCGTGCTCTATGACTATGCAGCGCAGGCGCTGTCCCTGCTCGAGGCGGGGGAGGCGCGCATCGCACAGTCGCGTGAGCTTCTGAAGGGCGAGCTGTCCATCGGCGTGAGCAGCACGCTGACGAAATACTATCTTCTGCCCTTCCTGCGGGACTACCATCAGCAATACCCGCATATCCATGTGCGCATCCTGAACGGAACGAGCCGCCGTGTGCTGCAGCTGCTCGGCAGCGGGCAGGTCGAGCTTGCGTTTGCGACCTACACGCCGGATGCAGACAGTTTTTCCGTTTTCCCGTGCTTTGATACGCACACGGTGTTCGTGGCGGCGCCGGATTATCCCTGCGATTTTGACCGCGTGTATACGCTGCAGGAGATCAGTGAATTCCCGCTCATCCTGCTCGAACGCGAGGCAAGCTCGCGCCGCTTCCTGGAGGACTGCTTCCTGCAGCGAGGCCTGCGCCTGCAGCCGGAGATCGAGCTGGCCAGCCATAACCTGCTCATCTCGCTGGCGCGCATCGGCCTCGGCGTGGCGGGCGTGACGGAGGAGCTGTCGCTCTCCGGCCTGAACCGCGGCGTCGTGCGCAAGCTGCATTTGGCCGAGGAGATCCCGTCGCGCCGCGTCGTGCTGTGCACGCGCCGCAATACGCCGCCGTCGGCCGCGGCAGGGCGGTTCATGGAGATGATCCGCGCCAACCACGGGTTCGACCGCCCGGCGGAGCAGGACGGTTAACGGCCGGCTTGTCAAAAAAGTCCCTTCGGGCCTTTTTCGCCAAGCTGCTTTCAGAATTGCAAAATGAATTTTTGTAGCATTATTTTGCAATTCTGCCGCTGCGGCGGGTTATTTGACGCGAAAGGACACCCTGACGGTTTCCTTGTATTATAGAGTAGTAGTTTTTATAGCCCCTATCCAAGGGCTGTGCTA
>NZ_JBBMFF010000179.1:0-21680 GCF_040096185.1 Faecousia intestinalis
GCCGCCTGCGGGCGGCGAACTCTGCGAGGCTTTTCAGGGCGCATGATGCGCCCTGATTTTTCGTGTCAGAGCTTTTTGCGGAACTGGATGAGCTTGCGCTGCATGCCCTGCGCTTCATAAAAGGCCAGTGCCGACGTATTGCGGCTGTCACAGGCCAGCTGCAGGTCCGTACAGCCCAGCGCGCGGCCACGGCGGCACAGCTCCTCGAGCATGGCATGTGCGATGCCCTGCCTGCGGCACGGGCCGTCGACACACAGCGCGTCGAGCATCATCACGCGGCGCGGCAGGATCGACGCGCCGTCAAAATCCCGCACGGCAAAGGCGGCATAGGCCACGATGTGCTCCCCGCGGCAGGCCACCACGAGCTGATCCCGCTCCATCATCTCCCGGAATTCCTCACAGGAGATGGGATGCTTGACGGAGCGATAGAGATCGGGGTGCAGCGAGACGTGCAGCTCGTGCACCTGCCGGGCCAGCCGGTTCACATGCTCAAAGTCGGGCTCCGCCGCAGTGCGAAACGTCAGCATGCAAGAACAGCCTTGTGGAAGACCTTCTTGCCCTTGCGCAGCTTGACGCCGTTCTTGAGCTGCTCGGCCGTGAAGACAACGTCGATGGATGCAACCTTCTCGTCATCAGCGAACACGCCGCCCTGCTGGACGAGACGGCGCGCCTCGGACTTCGTGGGCGCGAGCTTGCAGGCGAGCATCAGGTCCAGAATGCCGATCCTGCCATCCGTGAGCTGGCTCTCCGTCAGCTCCGTTGTCGGCATATTGGCATCGTTCGCGCCGCTGAGGAACAGAGCCTTCGCCGCATCACGGGCCTTATTGGCCTCTTCCTCGCCGTGGACGAGCTTCGTCAGCTCATAGGCGAGAATTTCCTTGGCCTTGTTGAGCTGGCTGCCTTCCCAGCCCTCCATGGCGTTGATCTCCTCGAGCGGGAGGAAGGTCAGCATGCGCAGGCACTTCATGACGTCGGCATCGTCGATATTGCGCCAGTACTGGAAAAAGTCGAAAGGCGTCGTCTTGTTCGGATCGAGCCAGACTGCGCCCTTGGCTGTCTTGCCCATCTTCTTGCCCTCGGAGTTGAGCAGCAGCGTGATGGTCATGGCGTGGGCGTCCTTGCCGAGCTTGCGGCGGATGAGCTCCGTGCCACCAAGCATGTTGCTCCACTGATCGTTGCCGCCGAATTCCATGTTGCAGCCGTAGTGCTGGAACATGTAGTAGAAGTCGTAGCTCTGCATGATCATATAGTTGAATTCGAGGAAGCTCAGGCCCTTCTCCATGCGCTGCTTGTAGCACTCGGCGCGCAGCATGTTGTTGACAGAGAAGCAGGCGCCGACCTCGCGCAGCAGCTCGATATAGTTCAGCGGCTTCAGCCAGGCAGAGTTGCGCAGCATGATCGCCTTGCCATCGGAGAAGTCGATGAATTTCTCCATCTGGCGCTTGAAGCACTCCGCATTATACGCAATGGTCTCCTCAGTGAGCATTTGGCGCATGTCGGTGCGGCCCGACGGGTCGCCGATCATCGTCGTGCCGTCGCCGATGAGGGCGATGGGCTTATTGCCCGCCATCTGCAGGCGCTTCATCAGGCACAGGGCCATGAAATGGCCGACATGCAGGGAGTCTGCCGTGCAGTCAAAGCCGATATAGAACGTGGCCTTGCCGTTGTCGATCATTTCGCGGATCGCTTCTTCATTCGTCACCTGCGCGATCAAGCCGCGGGCGACCAGTTCGTCATAAAGTTTCATAAGTTCCTCCTGTTTTTGTCATAAAAAACGCCCTCTGTCCAATGGACAGAGGGCGTAAAACTACGCGGTACCACCTCGTCATTCCCGGCACTTCGCAGCGGCGGGCTCGGGGAGTGCAGCCACACTCCTGCGCGATATCGGGCGCACCCGTCCGGCCCTACTGCAGGTTCAGGCCGGCCGCTCCGGAAGGTATTTCGCCCCGCTTCCCTGCCGCCTTACACCGACCGGCGGCTCTCTGCGCGTGGAGCACGGGGGTACTTCATTCCATCACAGCGTTTTTCTATTGGTATCCTAACAGAAAACCGGTGCTTTGTCAAGTCCGACTTTCCAACATTTCCGCCGCGCTCTGCAGCGTGGTCGGCGTGATGCTCGCGCCGCCGATGATGCGGGCCAGCTCGGCCTTGCGCCCCTCAAAGTCGAGCGGCGTCACGCTCGTGAACGTGCGGCCGTCGTGCTCTGCCTTGGCGATGCGGAAATGCGTGTCCGCCAGCGCAGCGATCTGCGGCAGATGCGTTACGCACAGGATCTGCTTCGTGCGGGACAGGGCGCGGAGCTTTTCCGCCACACGCTGAGCGGCCCGGCCGGAGACACCGGTGTCGACCTCGTCGAAGATCAGCGTCGGCACATGGTCTCTCTCGGCCAGCACGTTTTTCAGCGCCAGCATGATGCGCGCCAGCTCGCCGCCCGAGGCGACCTTGCTCAACGGCTTGAGCGCTTCGCCGAGGTTGGCGGACATGTAGAACGAAACGGCGTCCATGCCGTCCTGTGTCAGGTCTGTCTCGGTGAAGCGGCAGGCAAACTGCACCTTCTTCATATCCAGCTGGGACAGCTCGTCCAGCACGCGCGCCGTCAGGGCCTCTGAGGCCGCTTTCCGGCATTCGCGCAGCCGGAGCGCCGTTTCCTTTGCCTGCTTTTCCGCCGCGGCGACCTGCTTTTCCAGCTGCTGCAGGCGCTCGTCGGAGAATTCGATCTCCTCCAGCTCCGCATTCGCCCTGGCAAGGTAGTCCAGAATGGCCGCGCAGTCCGCGCCGTATTTCCGGCGCAGGCGGTGCAGCAGGTCGAGGCGCTCCTCAAGCTGCTCCAGCTCGTCTGCGGAGTACGACAGGCGGTACAGACGGTCACGGAGCTGCTCTGCGGCGTCCTGCGCCTGATACATCAGGTCTGCGATCGTATCGTGCAGCGGCTGCAGCGATTCATCAAAGCGCGCGCTGTGCGCCAGATCGCGCTCCGCCTGCGTCAGGAGAGCCGCCGCGCCCTGCGCCTCGTCCCCGCCGTCCAGACAGGCGGCAGCGTCGCGCAGGCCGTCCGAGAGCTTTTCGGCGTTCTGCAGCAGACGGCGGCGGGCCTCGAGCTGCGTATCCTCATCCGGCTTCAGAGCCGCACGCTCGATCTCATCGATCTGATAGCGCAGCGTCTCCGTGCGGCGAAGCTTCTCGCTCTCGTCCATGCGCAGGTGCGCCATTTCACGCTGCAGGCTCTGCATGACGGAAAACTGCGCGCGGTACTGCTCCAGCAGCGGCGCATCGGCAGCGAAGCTGTCCAGAAATGTCAGATGGTAGTTCTCATCGAACAGCGCTGCGGAGTCGTGCTGGCCGTGGATGTTGATGAGCTGAAGGCCGAGCCTCCGCAGAATGCCGACCGTAACGGCCACGCCGTTCACGCGGCAGAGATTCTTTCCGTCCAGATAGATCTCACGCTGTACGACGACCTCCGTGTCATAGGGCACACTGTTCTCGGCAAACCACGCAAGCTCCGGCACATCGTCAAAAATGGCGCGAACAGCGGCGCGCGCCGCGCCGGTGCGGATCATATCGCGGTAGGCGCGCTCGCCAAGAATGGCGGAGATCGCGCCGATGACGATGGATTTGCCCGCGCCGGTCTCGCCGGTCATGACGTTAAAGCCGCGCTCAAACAGGATATCCGCCTGCTCGATCACGGCGATATTCTCAATGTGCAGCAGGCGAAGCATGGCGGCTCCTTACTCGAGCATGCGGTGCAGCTCGCGGCAGAACTCCGCGGCAGATTCCTTGTCGCGCATGATGACGAGCGTCGTATCGTCGCCGGACAACGAGCCGACCATGTTCGGCATCTTCAGCGAGTCGATGTTCGCACCCGCGGCTGCGCCGAGGCCGGGCATGGTCTTGATGACGATGATATTCTGGGCGTAGTCGATGTTCGTGACGCATTCGCGGAAGATCACGCGGAAGCGCGCGCCAAACTTCTCGCCCTCCACGCGGTGCGGCAGGCAATAGCGATAGCCTCCCATGCCGTCGAGGGATTTTACGATCTGCAGCTCCTTGATATCGCGGGAAACGGTGGCCTGGGTGCTGTGGAAGCCGCACTGGCGGAGCTGATCGAGCAGCTGCTCCTGCGTCTCGATGCACCGGTTCTCCACAAGCTCGATGATTTTTTTCTGACGATCGTTTTTCATGGTTCCCACCTACCTGAATTTATTTTGTATGATCTCGAAAAAGCTGCGTCCGGTCAGGCGGAGCAGCCGTGTGACATGCTCAGAGCGGCGTATGGTAATGCGATCGCCGCTGCTCAGGCGGACAGCCTTGCCGCCGTCCACGGAAAGAAAGGCGTTTTTGCGGCCGGTGCGGGCAAGCTGCACCGTGATCTCGCGGTCTGCAGACGTAACGATGGCACGTGTCTGCATATCGTGGGCGCAGATCGGCGTGAGCACAATATTCTGTGCAGCAGGCTCGACCAGCGGGCCGCCAGCCGACATGGAATAGGCCGTGGAACCGGTCGGCGTGCAGACGATCAGCCCGTCGCCGCTGAAGGACATCATATCCACGCCGTCGCCCTGCACAGACATCTGCACCACGCGGGCGACCGCGCCCTTCGTGATGACGGCGTCGTTCAGCGCGTCCTCCTCCAGAATGACGCGTCCCTCGTGCTCCGCGCGGACATGGAGCATCATGCGCGGCTCGACGGAGAAATCGTCATCCGCAAGGCGGCGCAGCTCCTTGAGCTCGCTGCTCTCCAGCTCCGCCATGAAGCCCATGGTGCCGATGTTCACGCCGAGGACCGGGATTCCGGCCTTTGTTGCGGCCTTGGAGGCATGGAGGATCGTGCCGTCGCCGCCGAAGCAGACGAGTAGATCGGCATCGCGCAGCTCATGGTTCAGCTCCGTCAGAACAACATTGTCCGGCAGCTCGAAGCTGCGGTCCACATCGAAGGCGAGGCAGATGCGCGTTTCCAGCCCAGCCTCGCGCAGGAGCTTATCGGCGAGCGTGACATATTTGAAGTTCCGGTCCCGGTAGGGATTCGGCGTCAAGACGATCTTTTTCATAGCTTATCCCCTGAGTTCTGCGTGCGCCTGTGCAACGAGCGCAGGAACATCCGGCGTGATGCCGCCCTGCGGCTCCATGCTCAGATGGCCGAGAAATTCAATGTTGCCCTCGGGGCCGCGCACCGGGGAAAACGTCAGGTTGCGGACGGTCAGCTCCAGCTCCGCAGCCAGCGCCAGAAAATTCTGCAGGACCTCCTCATGGACGGCCGGGTCGCGGACGACGCCCTTCTTGCCGACCTTCTCCCGGCCGGCCTCGAACTGCGGCTTGATGAGGCAGAGGATCTGCCCCGTCGGCTTCAGCAGTGCACGGATGGCGGGCAGGACGATCCGCAGGGAAATGAAGGAAACATCCACAACGGACAGGTCCAGCGGCTCTCCGAGCTGCTCCGGGGTGACATAGCGGATGTTCGTCCGCTCCATGCACACCACGCGCGGGTCCTGCCGGATGCTCCAGGCAAGCTGGCCATAGCCGACATCGATGGCGAAGACCTTCTTCGCGCCCTTCTGCAGCAGGCAGTCCGTAAAGCCGCCCGTCGAGGCGCCCGAGTCGCTGCAGACGAAGCCGGTCGGATCGACGCCGAAGTCGCGCAGCGCCTTTTCAAGCTTCAGGCCGCCGCGGCTGACGTAGGGGCAGGGATTGCCCCGCAGCTCTACAACGGCCTCGTCCTCGACCGGCGTACCGGCCTTGTCCGATTTCTGCCCGTTGACATAGACCTCGCCGGACATGATGAGCGCCTGCGCCTTGCTTCGGCTGTCGCACAGGCCGCGCTCCACGAGAACGACATCCAATCGTTCCTTATGCTTCATTTTGACATACCTCCCAGGCAGCGTCAGCAAGAGATTTTGCGTCCAACCCCGCCAGGCGGTACAGCTCCGGCACCGCGCCGTGGGGAATAAAGCGGTCGCCGAGATTGCACAGCCGCACAGGCCCGCCCACTCCGCGAGCACGGAGCGACGCCAACAGCTCCTTGCCGACGCAGCCGATGCACACGGCCTCCTCTGCCACGAGCAGGCGGCCCGTCTTCCGCATGGAGGCGGCGACGGTGCGGACATCGAGCGGCTTGATGGAGGGCAGCTTCAGGACCTCGGCGGAAATACCGCGCGCTTCGAGCAGCTTTGCTGCGGCAAGGACCTCGTTGACGAGCGTCCCATAGGTGACGAGGGTAATGTCGCTCCCCTCGCGCAGGCACGGCTGCTCTGCGATGCCGGTAAACGCGCCGTCACACCCGCGGGGATAGCGCACGGCAACCGGACCGGTCATCTCCAGCACAGCGCGGCGCAGCATCTGACCCAGCTCCGCCTGACTGGCGGGGCACAGGACCTGCATGCCGGGCACGGAGCGCAGATAATTCACGTCGAACACGCCGTGGTGCGTCTCGCCATCCCCGCCGACAAGGCCGGCGCGGTCTACGGCAAATACGACATGCAGTCCGAGCATGGCAACATCCTGCAGCAGCATGTCATAAGCGCGCTGCAGGAATGTGGAATAGATCGCAACAACGGGGATCATTCCCTGCTTGGCAAGGCCGCCCGCCATAGAGACGGCGTGTCCCTCTGCAATGCCGACATCGAAGCAGCGCTCCGGATAGTGGGCTGCAAAGGCATCGAGGCCGGTCCCGCGCAGCATGGCGGCTGTAATGGCGCAGATGCGCGGCTCCTGCGCGCCGAGCGCGTCAATCGTTTCGCTGAATGTGTCGGAAAATGTCGGAAGATGGCCGCAGCGCGGCTCCATCCCCTTTTCGGGGTCGAAATGGCCGATGCCGTGGAACACATCGGGGTTCTCCTCAGCAGGCGCGTAGCCCTTGCCCTTCTGCGTGATGACGTGCAGCAGGACCGGATGCCGGCGGTCCTTGACGAGCCGGAGCATATATTCCAGCCGTTTCAGATCATGCCCATCTACGGGGCCATAATATTCAAAGCCCATCTCCTCAAAGAACGTCGTGCCGAAGAGCATACGCTTCCAGTGCTCCTTGAGCCGGTGCGTCAGGCGGTAGAGGCACTTTCCGCCGGGCACCTTTGCCGTGACGGCGCGATAGGCCTTTTTGATGCGGTAATAGCCCGGCCGCGTGCGGATGAGCGCAAGATGCTGGGCAATGCCGCCGACGTTCGGCGTGATGGACATGCCGTTGTCGTTCAGAATAACGATGAGCTGCTCGCTGCTCTCCCCGGCATCGTTCATGGCCTCATAGGCCAGGCCGCCGGTCATTGCGCCGTCGCCCATCAGGGCCACGACGTGATAGTCCTCATGCTGCAGCGTGCGGGTACGCGCCATGCCGAGGGCGGTGGAGACGGAGCTGGAGGCGTGACCGGCCACAAACGGGTCCGTCACGCTCTCCGACGGCTTTGGGAAGCCCGCAAGGCCGCCGAACATACGCAGTGTGCGGAATTCGTCCCGCCGGCCGGTCAGGATCTTGTGGACATAGGACTGATGCCCCACGTCGAACAGGAGCCGGTCGCGGCTCGTATCGAATACCCGCTCCAGCGCAACACTCAGCTCGACAACGCCGAGGTTCGAGGCCAGATGACCGCCCGTCCGGGCGACATTCAGCACCAGAAACTGTCGAATCTCGTCGCAAAGCTGGCGCAGCTGCGCGTCATTCAGCGCGCACAGCGCCTCGCGGGAATTGATGGTATCTAATAAAGTCAAAAATGACACACCCTCAGACTGTCACTTTTTCTTTTTCTTCGGGAGCTTGCCGGTAAAGAGTGACTTGATGTAGTAGATCAGCTTGGAGGTCGTATGCACGATCTGCGTCGCCTTGCCGGTGGCGATATTCTTGCCGCAGGCCTTGCCGGCGATCGTTACACCGGACACCAGCGCGGACATGATCAGCTGTGCCACCGTTTCGGAATTGAGCATGGTAAGAGCGCGCACGGCCACAACGGCGGAAGCCGAGCCGGAAACGACGCCGCAGATATCGCCCACGACGTCATTGCAGAAGCTCGAGACCTTTTCCGCATTGCGCAGCAGGTGCAGAGCCTCGGCAGCGCCGGGGACCTTTTTGGCCGCCATGGCATGGAAGGGCTTCTCCTCGGCCGACATCACAGCCACGCCGATGATATCGAACACGATGCCTAGCGCCACGATCAGCAAAAGTACAAGAAATGCCTCGACAAGCCCTGCCCCCTCCAGCACTGTGGAGGAAAAGAACGAGATCGTCGAGGAAATTACGACTGCCACAAAAAAGACTGTGACGATCCAGCGAATATGACTGTTTTTCTTTTTTCGCTTCCCTTTTGAGGGAGGCTCCGTATGGTTTGCGCTCAAAAATATCTCCTCCGGAAACACTGAAGTCTGTGGGCAGGGCCCACAAGCCAAGAATTTCTAAAGAATGGTGGCAGCAGACAGAGTAAAGCCTGCGGCTTAGGTCGGGTTGGATTTCCCCAGTCGCTGCCGCCCGTCGCCGGACGGCTGTTTCCATTTAAAGCCAAAGCCGGAGCGTTGCCGCATCCGGTACCCGATTGCCACTTAGTCCGCACTGTAATCCTCTGCATGCCCTGAATGAACAGTCAGCCTAGGTGTTTTCCACAGCATTACGCACCGGCTCTATCCTCTTTTGCAGGCATGGTTTCAAGGGGCAATATCGCCAAGCGCCGCGGCCACGGCGGCTGACGCGTCGCTCCCCTATTCCCACATACCCACGCAAGGCAGGCTACGCTACACACAGCACACGATTCTGTGCACCGCAATGCAGGTTCAATCCTGCTTCGTACGCAGTCCGGGTACCCGCAGATACGGAACGGCTGTCGCACAAGAGCAGGTCTCCACGGAAACCGGGTCGGTCGGTATATGCCGTTACACCTCGCCCGGAGACCTTAACCCCCAGCACCCACCCTGATCTGGGCGAAAAAAGCAAGCACCAGGGACTTCATCGATATGCCCTTAAAAGGATTTTTAGGCCCTTCTTCGAAACCGGCGCGCTTTGACTAGGATACTGCGCCACCAATAACATCATACCATAACGACGGGAAATATACAAGTATCCTTTGTCGGTTTTTCCAAAAAATATCCCGCGATTTTCTACCGGTACAATGGTTTTTCCAATGTTTTCCTCATTAGCAAGCGAAAATATCGGAAATATTTCAAAATAATGAATATTCAGCCCGCCGAAATAGTTCCATCCGTTCCTGTTCCGCCGGGCCGATCCTGCTCAGCCGGCCGGGCGTGATATACGGCGGATCGGCCCGCGGAAAGGCGAAACAGCGCTTGACAAGGCCGCTCTGCCGTGCTAAACTTGTAGTTGCACAGCGGACAAACGGGCAAAGAATGCCCGCGCTGTAATGACAGGCTGATTGCCGCAGGAGTGACAGCTATGCATTCTTTTGAGAGCGATTATACTGCGGGCGCGCGGGTAGAGATCCTGCGCCGTCTGAACGAGACGAATCTGGAGCAGCTCCCCGGCTACGGCAGCGACAAATACTGCGAGAGCGCAAAGGAAAAGATCCGCGCGGCCTGTGACTGTCCCGGCGCCGACATTTTCTTCATGGTCGGCGGCACGCAGACGAACGCCGTCGTCATCGACTCCATGCTGCCGTCCTACGGCGGCGTGATCGCCGCGCAGACCGGCCACATCAGCGACCACGAGGCCGGCGCCATCGAATTCACGGGCCACAAGGTCATCGCCCTGCCCGTCTACGACGGCAAGCTCCGCGCCGAGGATGTCTGGATGTATATGAAGGACTACTGGCAGGATGCGAGTCACCAGCATTTTGTCTATCCCGGCATGGTCTACATCTCCTACCCGACGGAGTTCGGCACGCTCTACACCAAGCGTGAGCTCGTCGAGCTGGCCAGCGTCTGCCGCTGGTACAATATCCCACTCTACATCGACGGCGCACGCCTCGGCTACGGTCTGATGAGCCCGAAGTGCGACATTACCCTGCCGGAGCTGGCCCAGCTGTGCGACGTGTTCTACATCGGCGGCACGAAGGTCGGCGCGCTGTTCGGCGAGGCCGCAGTCTTTACAAAGCACAACATGCCGCGATATTTCTCCACCATTGCCAAACAGCACGGCGCGCTGCTGGCCAAGGGCCGCCTGCTCGGCCTGCAGTTCGACACGCTGTTTACGGACGACCTGTATTTCCGTATCAGCAAGCATGCCATCAACATGGCCATGCAGATCCGCGATGCCTTCGATGCGCGTGGCCTGCAGTTCTATCTCCATTCGCCGACGAACCTACAGTTCCTCATCATGGAGAACAAGGCCGTCCGTGCCCTGCAGCAGAAGATCGCCTTCCACACTTGGGGCAAGGTCGACGAGGAGCACAGCGTCGCCCGCTTCGCAACGAGCTGGTCCACAACGCAGGAGGATGTCGACGCGCTGATCGACGCCATCAAAACACTGTAAGGCAGAAAAATTTCGGAGCGCTTTCCGGCTGGAAGGCGCTCCGTTTTTTAGCGTTTCTGTGCCGCCTCGGCGCGGCAGCGGATCATTTCGGCCGCGATGCTGATGGCGATCTCCGCCGGAGTCTGTGCCAGGATCGGCAGGCCGATGGGCAGATGAACAGACGCAATGGTCTCTTCGGAGAAGCCCTCCTGCCGCAGCAGGTCGCGCGTCTTGGCCGCCTTGTTCCGGCTGCCGATGCAGCCGATGTAGGACAGCGGATGGCGCAGGATGCGGTGCAGGACCTCAAAGTCCGCCATGTGGCCCGGCGTCATGACGACGACGCTGTCATACGGCGTGAGCGTGATATGGTCCTCCAGCTCGGCATACGGCGCGCAGATCACATCGGAGAATCTCTCGGCCAGCTCCTGCCGCGGGTCATAGACCGTCACGGCAAAGCCGACATATTCCAGCACCGGCACGAGCGCCTGCCCGACATGCCCCGCGCCGAAGAGATAGACGCGCCCTGGCTGCGTGAGCGGCTCGGTATAAACAGCAGGCGTTCCCGGCATCCAGACCGGCTGGGCCGCGCACAGAGAGCGGTCCGTTCCGTCTGTGAGAGAGACATCCGTTCTGTCGTCTTCGGCAATGACGAGCTTCAGCCAGCAGGGCGCCGTGGCGTCGAACGCAGCCGCCATGGCGCGCACGAAGTCGGCCTGCTCCGGGCCGAGATAGAGATACGACACGATGACATTGCCGCCGCAGGCCATGCCGATGCCGCCCTCGCGCTCCGAGAGGTCATAGGCCCGCAGGGCCGAGGTCTGCCGCTGCAGAAGCGACAGGCCCTCCTTTGCGGCGAGCAGCTCCAGGCGGCCGCCGCCGACGGTGCCGCGGGTGCTGCCGTCGGCAAACACGGCCATATGCGCGCCTGCGCTGCGCGGTGCGGAGCCGCCGGAATGCACGACGGTGCAGAGGACGACCGGTCTGCCAAGGGTAGCGGCCTCCAGAAGGCTGTGAAGCAGCGCTTTCATGATTTTCCTCCTCAGTGATCGCGGCTCGTCAGGCGCTGCGCCAGCTCCGTCAGGAACTCCGCCTGACCGAACGGCGCGAGCGCAGCGACCGCGCGCTGCGTTTCTTCCGTGATGCGGGCGCGGCAGGCTTCCACGCCGTGCAGCCGGACGATTGTATTTTTGTTCTGGTCCATGCCGGTCGCCTTGCCGAGCTTTGCGGCATCGCCGACGACATCCAGAATATCATCCTCGATCTGGAAGGCCAGCCCGAGACTTGCAGCGTAATCCGCCGCTGCCTGCTGCTGGGCCGGGCTGCCGCCGGCTGCGATGACGCCGAGCTGGCAGGCGGCCGAGATGAGCGCGCCCGTTTTGCGCGACTGGATGGCGAGGACCTCCTCCTCCGTGCAGACGCGGTGCTCGGCCTCCATGTCCAGCACCTGCCCGCCGACCATACCGAGCTCGCCCGCGCACAGCGAGAGCACCCGCGTGGCCTTGACGACGCGGGACGCGGGCAGCGGGGCTGCGGCAAGATGGCCGAATGCGGCCGTCAGCAGGGCGTCGCCCGCCAGAACGGCCGTCGCCTCGCCGTAGACCTTGTGGTTCGTCAGGCGGCCGCGGCGGTAATCGTCATTGTCCATGCACGGCAGATCGTCGTGGATGAGGCTGTAGGTATGCACCATCTCCACGGCGGCAGCAAACGGCAGGGCGTCCATGGCGCTGCCGCCGCACAGCTCGCAGAAGGCCTGCGCCAGCACAGGGCGAAGGCGCTTTCCCCCGGCAAGCAGGCTGTAGCGCATGGCGTCAAACAGGACCTGCTGCGGCTCGTCCGCATCCGTAAAGCAGGAGTGGAGATAGCCCTCCACGCGGTCGGCATAGCTGCGCAGCAGCGCTTCAAATTCCAGCATCGGCAAGCTCCGTTTCCTGCGGGGCGCCGTCTGCGCCCTTGGTGAGCTGAACGACCTTCAGCTCCGCTTCGTCCAGCAGGCGGCTGCAGGAGCCTGCCAGCCGCGTGCCCTCCTCAAACAGCGAGAGGGCCTCCTCCAGCGGGACGTCGCCCTTTTCCATGCGGCGAACGATCTCATCGAGCCGCTGCAGAGATTGTTCAAATGTGATCGATTCCGTGCTCATGTTGCATCCTCCTGTATTTCCCGCACCTCGGCAGAGGCGCGGCCGTCCGCGAGCCGGACGGTGATCCGGTCGCCGCAGGACAGCGTGCGGACGCTCCGTACCACATGGCCCTGCGCGTCAAATGTCATAGAATAGCCGCGCGAGAGGACCTTCAGCGGGCTCATCGCGTCGAGCTTCGACGTCAGCCGGACAAAGCGCTCGCGCTGCTGCGCCACGAGCCGCTGCAAGGCGGCGATCAGGCGGCGCTGCGTATAGTCGAGCTGCATGCGGCGGTCGTCGATATAGTTTTTCGGGTCGCGCAGGGCGCGCGCTCCGGCCAACTGGGCCACACGCTGGCGTTCCTGCTTCAGGCGGCGCGTCATCAGCGTGAGCAGCATGGCGCGCTGGGCGGCCAGATGCTGGCGCAGCTCCGTCTGGTCCGGCACGGCCAACTCGGCTGCGTTCGACGGCGTCGCTGCGCGCAGATCGGCCACGAAGTCCGAGATCGTCACATCCGGCTCATGGCCGACGGCCGAGATGACCGGAATATGCGAATCGGCAATGGCGCGGGCCACGCGTTCGTCGTTGAAGGCCCAAAGGTCCTCCATGGAGCCGCCGCCGCGTCCGGTGATGATGAGGTCGGCCAGCTCCCAGCGGTTGGCGTAGCGGATCGCCCCGGCGATCTCCGCCGGAGCCTCGGCCCCCTGCACGCGGACGCCGAGCAGCTTGACCTCCGTCAGCGGGTAGCGCTTGCGCAGGATGCGCAGCATGTCGTGCAGAGCCGCGCCCGCGGAGGACGTGATGATGGCGATGCGGTGCGGGAAGCGCGGCAGGGCCTGCTTGCGCTCGCGGGCGAACAGGCCCTCAGCCTGCAGCTTCAGCTTGAGCTGCTCAAAGGCGACATGCAGATCGCCGACGCCCTCCGGTGTGAGCGACGTGCAGTAGAGCTGGTAGGCTCCGTCACGCGGGAACACGGCAATGCGCCCGCCCGCAATGACTTTCATACCCGTCTCCGGCCGGAAACGCAGGCGCATGGCGCTGCCCTTGAACATGACGCAGCGGATGGCGCTCTGGCTGTCCTTCAGCGTGAAATAGTGATGGCCGGAGGGGTAAATTTTATAGTTGCTCAGCTCACCGCGGATGAGCAGCGAGCCGAGAAATTCGTCTGCTTCAAAGCGCTGTCGCAGATACTCGTTGATCTGCGATACCTCAAAGATCTCAGCCATGCAGCGCCCTCCAGGTCAGAACGGCAACGCCGAGGGCGTTGTCCGTGGCGAACTGCGGCGGACAGAAAACGGCCGGAAGTGCCGCGCAGCTGCTGCGCAGCAGCGTGTTCGATGCAACACCGCCTGCAAACACGACGCAGCTGCCGGGATATTCCAGCAGCGCGTTCTCCGTTGCGCGGACAATGGCGCCGATGAGGCAGCGCAGCGCATAGCCCGCCGTCTCCTCCGGGGAATTTCCGGCCGCGTGATACTGTTCGACCTTGTTCTGCACGCCGGAAAGGGAGAATGTGGTCTCCTGCACCTTGACGCGGAAGACCTGCCGGTCCTGCGCGGACCGGCTCAGGGCGTCGATGTGCTTGCCGGACGGAAACGGCAGGCCGAGCAGCTTGCCGGTCCGGTCGATGAGCTGACCGGCGGAGATATCCGTCGTGCCGCCGATCTTCTCGGCATGCACGCTGCCCTTCCCCTCCGGCGTGACGCGCAGAAGCTCCGTCGTACCGCCGGAAAGATGCCAGGCCAGATGCGGCTCGTCCATCAGCTCCATATGGCCGGAGCCCCACAGCGAGGCTGCGATGTGCCCCTGCTGGTGCGAAAACGGCAGGACGGGCACGCCGAGCGCCGCGCCGAGCACGCGTGCCTGCGATTCGCCCGCGAGGAAGCAGGGCATATATGAGCCTTCTACGGCGCGCGGCCGCGTGCTGACACCGACTGCTTCAAAGCCTGCGTCCGTGCCGATATCCGAAAACAGCCTGTCGGCAAGCTCCGGCAGGCGTTTTACATGGGCGAACAGCGCATCACTCTGGCGCAGTCCGAGCGCGCCCTGCTCCACATCGAGCAGGCGCGAGATATTGTGACCGGCCGTGCCGTCGAAGAACGCGACCGAGGTCGTATAGTTGCTGGTGTCGAAGGCGAGCACCCTCATGGCTGCTGCGCCTCCTCCGGAGCGGGCTGCGTCTCTTCGGACGGAGTCTCCTCCGGCCGTGCTTCCTCCGGCTGTGCTTCCTCCGGCTGCGGGTCCGCAGGGGCCTCGGTGTTCGGCTTTGCGCCGCGCGCCACGGAGCCGAGAATGCCGTTCACAAAGGAAACGACCTGCGCGTCCTCATATTTCCGCGTCAGCTCCACGCACTCGTTGATGGCAACGCCGTTCGGCACATCGTCGACATAGCGCATTTCATAAATGGCAAGCCGCATCGCCGCCTTCGTCAGGCGGGAGATCCGGTGCAGATTCCAGCGCACGGCATACTGGGCGATCAGGGCGTCCAGCTCCTCTGCGTGCTCGCAGACACCCGTCACGCAGGTGCGGATATAGTCCATCTGCTTTTTGCTGGGGCGCTCTGCATAGACGTCGTTCTCCGCAGAAAGGCCGCTGTAATAGCTGCGGTCCATGCGGGTCTCGATGGCCTGGGCAGGGTCTTCGCCGGTATAGTCGATCTCATAAATGAGATGCACGGCGACCTCTCTGGCGTTTGAGCGTGTCATGTCATGTCTCCTTGGTATGTAAAGTGAAAGTGAAGGACTGCCGCTCTGCGGCAGGGGGCTGCAGAGCGGCATAGCCTCAGGCCTGCTCCGCCTTCGGCGCGGCAACGCCGCAGACGTTGACATTGACGTGGGCCGGGCGGACGCCTGCCATGGACTCCACGGCGTTGGCGATTCCCTCCTGCACGTTCTTGGCAACGGTCATCACGGGCTGGCCCATCCGGACGACAAGGTTGCAGGCAATGTCAATGACGTTGTCCTGCAGCGTCACGCGGATGCCGCTGCTCAGGTTCTTCTTGCCGAGGATCGCCGTTAGATCAAGCGTCTGCGTGGCGCTCAGGCCATAGACACCCTCGACCTCGCGCACGGCCAGCGAGGCGATGGAGGCGATGACGTCCTCCGAAATCAGAATGTTCCCGCCCTCCTGGGGCTGAACGATGTAATTTTTGCTTTCTGCCATGGTATTGACCACCCTTTCTCCGAAGCCGCCGCAGGGCATGCTTCGCGATTGTCCTATCTATTTTATCACATTTTACGGAAAATACAATAGCGGCGTTGCGAAAATCGGATCGTCAAATGCGGAAAGCCGGGCACTCAGGCCTCACTGCCCCTTTTCCGGCTCAACGCCGATGACACGGATGTCCGAAAGCTTGCAGCTCGTCTGCGAGAGCACGATATCCGACAGCAGGGCGACGTCCGACTGCGTCAGGCCGTCCTCCGGCGCGGCGACGGCGACGGAGATGCCGTCCTCACTGATATAGGCCACGCAGTCCTGATAGCCCTTGGCCACGATGAGGCTCTCGATCTGGGATTCGGCCAGCGCGTCCGAGATGATGCCCTCGAGCTTGGCGCTGCTGGCGGCATCGCCGTCGGCATAGGCAATGGTCTCCTGCAGCAGCTCCACGGCCTCGTCCCGCGCCGTCTGGCGGGAGAGCCGCATCTGGGCGAAATATTCCGCCTGCGTCCCGGTCTGCTGCACCGGCGTCACCAGCGCGTCGCCCTGCTCCTGCTGCAGAACGAGCGTCGTGTCGTCGAGGATCTTGCCTGCGTCAAGCGTTTCCGTCAGGTCCGCGGCGCTGTGCCCGGCATACCAGTTCAGATAGATCCCGGCGCATACCACAAGCAGCACACCGGCGGCGATCAGATTGCGTTTCCAAGTCTTTTTCATTGCCATTCCTCCATTATGATCTCATTTTCACGACGGTGATCCGGTCCGTGCTCAGCCCGGTGACGGCGGAGACCGCTTCGAGCAGCCGAAGCCGCACCGCAGCGCTGTCCGCCCCCTCGCAGACGATGAGCGCGCCCTGAAAACGCGGATAGGTCGTCGCGGCTACAGCCGCTTTATCATATGAGCTTCCCTCGGACAAAATGACGGTTTTCCGGGACTCGGAGCTCTGCGCCCCGTCCGAGCTTGCCTGCACGTCCGTCTGGTATTCCACGCGCTCCCCGGTCTCCAGCGTCAGCATCACACTGACCTGCCCTGCGCCCGCGATCTGCTGCAGCATCTGCGTCAGCCGCCGCTCCGTCTCCGCCGCATAGTCCGTCTGCGCCGCCGAAGCAGCCGCGTTGGACTTCTGCGTCGTCTTTTTCCCGCCCGGCAGCAGCAGGAGCGCCAGACCGAGCAGCAGGACCAGCGCGGCATAGCGGTATTTTTTCAGCCCCTGCCAGAGCTTTTTCGGATCGATCTTCCCCAAAGCCATTCCTCCTGCTCACCCATAGGTCTTCCACGTCTGCCGTTCAGTCGGGATGCCGAGCGATTGCGACAGAAATTCCGACAGCGCCCGGACCTGCTCCGGGTCGAGCGTCCCCGTCAGCGTGGCGGACCACGGCTGCGGATATTCCTCCTCCGTCAGCGTGACGTCGGCCCGGACGAGCATGCCCAGCGCCTCCGCCTGCTTTTCAATGGTCCGCTCCGTGTTCTCCCGGACGAGGTCGCGGAGCATGTCCTGCCGCGTCCGGTCCGTTCCGGAGGCATCATAGTCGAGCGCACGCTCGGCCTGCTCCAGCACGTCCGTGAGCGTCCGCGCATCGAGCCGCAGCAGCGGCGTAACGCAGACGAGCAGGGCCAGAAGACCCGCCGCAAAGCGCACGACGCGTTCCATCCGGCTGCCGTGGGAAAGCGCAGAGGCCAGCACGGCGATCATGCTCACCGCCACAACGGCGGTCAGATAGCTCCGAATCGCCTCCATCATCCCACCACCTTCAGAAAGCACACAACGGAGATAAGCAGCATGAGCGCGCAGGCCCCTGTCATGGCGAGCAGATAGCCCATGGCCGTCGCGGCGTGCTTCACGAGCTTCACCTGCTGCGGCATGCCGATCGTCCCGCTGACGGCCGCCGTCCCCTTCAGGAGCAGATACTGCGCACCGATCTTCAGAAACGGTGCCAGGCAGATGGCAAGGACTGCCAGCATACCGAATACGCCCATGGAGCTTTTCAGGGCCGAGGCGCTTGCCAGCAGCGTTTCGGACGCATCGGACAGGATGCTCCCGACCACGGGCACCATGCCGGACACGGCCGCCTTCGTCGCGCGCACGGCGGCGGCATCCGCACTGCCGGAGATGACGCCCGTCACGGTCAGATAGCCCGTGAACACGAACAGCACGACACGCAGGCTCTTGGAGATCAGCCAACCCACGAATTCCCGCAGCTCGGAGAGCAGGCTGTCCGCAAGCGCGGCCTCTGCCGCCGCCACGACAAGGTAGACGCTCACGCCCGGCAGGAGCAGCCGCGCGATCAGGCGCGACAGCAAGCCGGAGAACAGGGCCGTTCCGGCGTAAAGCGTCCCGGCTGATACCGTCCCCCCGCTCATGGCCATGGCGGACGCCATGACCGGCAGCAGGCAGGCGCTGTAGTCCGAAAGACGCGTGACCGTCTCCGAGGCCAGCGAAATCATGGACTGCATTCCGCCAAGGCAGGCCGCACAGATGCCCAGCGCACCGACGGCCGAGACGGCGTTCACAGGATCCTTCTGCGCACTCATGTGCACGACGGCGCACAGCGTAACCATGGCCAGCAGCACCGCGCACAGGCGAAGGCCGCTGCGCAGCGCGCCGCCGCTCCCGCCGGCCGCCGCGCGCAGGATGCTCCGTACTCCGCTGCGGAAGTCCGGCATACCGTCCGGCGAAAGCCCGTCCAGCACCTCTGCGGCCTCGTCGGGGAGGCTCTGCGTCAGCTCGTCCGCGCCGAGCACGTCGCTCAGCGCCTCCGTTGGCTCCGCTGCCAGTACGGGAGCCGCCAGCAGGAGCAGAACGGCCAGAAAAACGGCGATTTTTTTCACATCATCCCTCCAGCATAGTCCGCAGCAGCGACAGCACGGCCTCCAGCAGCGGCAGGGCCGTGTAAATGCCGAGCACGCTCCCGCACAGCTCAATGAGCCGCGCCACGGTGCTCTCACCCGCATCGGCGCAGACCGAGGCCGTCAGCTGTGTCAGAAGGCCGATGCCGACCGTGCGCAGCAGCGGCTGCAGCAGTGCAGGCTCCAGTCCTGCCAGCTGGCGAAGCTCCGACAGAAACGATACGACCGGCTCTGCCAGACGCACGATGCTCACAGTCATGGCGGCACAGGCGGCCAGCGTCAGCAGGAGCGCCAGCACGCCGTTCCCCTTTTTCAGGACCAGCCCGAGCAGCACGGCGATCAGCCCGAGCCCGGCGACCTGCAGCAGCGTGTCCATCTAAAACCGGAACAGCGACTGCACGAGGTCGAACAGCTGCGCGATCTTCTGCGCCACGATCATCAGCACCACAACGAGCCCGGCCAGCGTCGTCATGGTCGCCTGCTCCTCGCGCCCCGAGCGCACGAGGACCTGATTCAGAATGGTCACGATGATGCCGACGGCGGCGATCTTGAATATCAGCTGCACATCCATAGGCTACACCGCCAGGATCAGGAGCGCCAGTCCCGTGCAGAGACCCAGCGCGGCATAGCACTTCGCGCGCGGGCGCTTTTCGGCCTCACAGCGGGCCAGCGCCGCCTGCAGGCGCGAGGCCGTCAGGTCCAGCATACGATTCTCCCCGTCGAGATCATAGCGCCCGAGGGCGCTGCACAGCTCCAGCACCGCCATGACCGCATCCTGCGGCAGCTGCAGCCCCCGCGCGGCCTCCATGGCTGCGGCTGCGGCCCGGTCCCGGCTGACGGGCTCGCGGAGCTGCGCGGCAAAGCAGCGAAAAAACGCGGCGGGCGGCCCCGTCAGCCTGTCCGCCACGAGGGCGCAGACCTCCGGCAGCGGCTGCAGGGAATAATTGATCTCGCAGCGCAGCAGCTCTATGGCGCGGCAGAAGGCCTGCAGATGGCGCGACGCGCGGTAATACCGCACCCCGGCCGTGATGCCGAAGCTGCCGCTTGCCAGCAGCACCAGCGCGCCCCCGAGCACTCTAAGCATGGTCCAGCCCCCTTTCGATGCGCACGGAACGATCCGGCAGCAGAAAGGCCGCCATGCGAAAAAAGCCGTCCTGCAGCAGCGCGCGGTACAGCGGGCGGCTCTCCAGCTCGCGCCGGTCGGCCGCATGCGCCGTGGCAAGAAAGCGCACGCCGCAGTAGGACGCGCGCCGGATCGCAGCGATGTCCGCCTCGGCCGTGATCTCGTCCACGGCGATCCACTCCGGATTCATCGTGCGCAGCAGCAGCTCGATGCCCGCCGCCTTCGGTGCACCGGACAGCACGTCCGTGTGCGCGCCAAGGCGGAATTGCGGCACGCCGGAGGCACAGGCCGCCAGCTCCATCCGCTCGTCCACAACGCAGATGCGCCAGCCGAACCGGTCGGAGAGCTGCCGGATGAGGTCGCGCAGCAACGTCGTCTTGCCGCTGCCCGGCGCGCCGCACAGGAGCACGGACTGTGGCCGCGCCCAGAGCGCATCACGCAGGCGGTCGGCAATGCCGTCCGGCTGGCGGGCGATGCGCAGGTTCAGGGAAGACGGCTCGCGCAGGGCCGTAATCGTGCCGTTCTGCACGACGGCCGTTCCGCAGATACCAAGCCGGTGTCCGCCCGGCAGCGTGACAAAGCCGCAGCGGGTCATTTCCTGCATGGAATAAGCGGAACGCTGCGTTGCCTGCTCCAGCATACCGCGCAGCAGCTCCGGCGTGACCGGAGCAAGCGGCAGCGCCCGCTCCTTTCCCGCGATCCGGCAGGCGGGCGGCTGCCCGCAGCGCAGGCGCAGCTCCTCCATGGCCCCGGCATCCGGCAGCCGGTCAATGGCCTGCCGCAGCCCGGGCGGGCAGATGCGCAGGGCCTGTCTCACTTCTTCCGTCATGCTCGTCCCCTCCTGCCCTTACTCTATGCGTCCGGTGCAGATGGTAGGACAAAAAATAAGCCGCCCCGGAAAACCGGGGCGGCAAGGTTCGTGCAAGGAAGAACCGATGATCGGAGCTGAGAAACATCTGAATGAAATCTGCAAGAGTGGATGGTGAGAGATTTTTTGCTAAGCCGATGTTTGGGAAACGCAGGAATACTTTGTGTATTTCAAGTTTCCCGAACAGATGGATCAGCGAAAAAGATCCGGCATCCACCGAAGCCGATTTATTCAGAGGTTTCTAACTTAATTGTGCGTCTTGCGGATGGCGCGGATGAGTGTCGAAACGGCCGGGCTCAGCACAAGATTGAGGCCGAGCTCGACGAGGAAGTTCACACCCGTCAGGGTGAAGAGCACATACGTCAGCAGCGCGGAGCCTGCGGCCCATGCACGGAGCGTCTCCTGGAAGAACAACACCATGCCGAGCAGGAACACACCCGTGTTCACGACCGGCGCGGTGATGGCAGCCAGCAGAACGGCGACGGCATTGCGGCCAAGCGCGGCATCCTTCCGGGCGACGAGCCGGTAGACAAGGCCGGCGCACCAGCCGGACAGCGTGCCCTTGCCGATGCAGACGACGGCGCAGAGGAACGGATTGGCCAGAAAGACCAGGTTTCCGCCCATATCCGCACCGGTAGCGGAGTTGATGTAGACAACAAGGCCGAACACCGTGCCGAGGATCGCGCCCGCTCCCGGGCCGTAGAAGGCTGCGCCGACCACGATGGGGATCAGCGTCAGCGTGATGGAGACCGTGCCGATCTTGATGACACTGCTGAGAAGCTGCAGCACCACGACGAGCGCGGCCAGGACGGCAATGCCGACCATACGGTTGATTTTCTGATGATTCAAGGGAATACCTCCTGCTGTCGCTCCGGACGACCCGGATGCAACGCATACAATTTATTTTGCAGCCGGGCACGCCTTGCCGTGCTCCGGCATACAAGCAGATCAGGAAAGCTCGTCCTCGACGGGCGGCGCGGGCGGGGCATAGGTGCCGTTCTGCATCTGCTCCCACTGCTCGCGGGTGATGAGGAGCTGGCGCGGCTTTGCGCCCTCATACGGGCCGATGATGCCGCGTTCCTCCATCTCGTCCACGATGCGGGCCGCACGGGCATAGCCGAGCTTCAGCCTGCGCTGCAGGAACGAAACGGAGGCCTGCCCCGTCTCCAGAATAACGTCGACCGCCGCCGGAAGCAGCTCGTC
>NZ_JBBMFF010000180.1:0-11054 GCF_040096185.1 Faecousia intestinalis
CGCGCCGGGCGCGGCATGCCGCTCCCCTACAACGCACATTATATTGGAATCGTAAAATAGAACGTATTGATGCCGCCGCTGCTCTCGGCCCAGATGCGGCCGCGGTGCGCCTCGGCGATGCGGGCGGCGATGGCAAGGCCCAGCCCGTAGCTGTGGTTCATGGCGCGGGCGTGGTCGACGCGGTAAAAGCGCTTGAAAATATCGCGGCACTCCTGCGGAGTGAGCGGCGCGCCGGGATCGGCAACAGACAGCACGCAGTGCCGCCCGCCCTGCCGCGCAAGCGTCAGCAGCACCCAGCCGCCCGGCTGGGCGTATTTGCGGGCGTTGTCCAGCAGGATCTCCACGACCTGCCGCAGCTGTGCGGCATTGCCGCGCACACGGATACCGTCCTCCACGCGGGCCGTCAGCGTGTGCCCGGCCTCGAACAGCACCGGCTCGAACGGCAGCAGGGCGTCGTTCACGAGAGCGCTCAGGTCCAGCTCCGTCTGCGCGTCCTGCGCGCGCCCGGCATCCACGCGGGCCAGCTCCAGCAGGCTCTCCACAAGGCCGCGCATCTGCTGCGACATCGTGAGGATGCTCCCGGCAAAGCGGGAGCGGGCCGGGGCGTCGTAGCCCGGCGCCTGCAGCAGCTCCGCATTCGTCAGAATGACGGTCAGGGGCGTTTTCAGCTCGTGCGAGGCGTCCGCCACGAACTGCCGCTGCTGGTCCCACGCCCTGGCAACGGGCCGCACCAGCCAGCGCGCCAGCAGCAGGCTCATGACGAAGAACACCGCAAGAGCCGCCGCGCTCGCAATGGCAAGCGTGCGGATGAGGCTGTGCAGCGTCGTCGTCTCGGCCGAGGTGTCGGCAAAAACGACGCGCCAGCTCGTGCGCGTGACGACGCGGTAGAACCGCAGGCCGTAATCCGGCACCTCACCGATGTCGTCCTCGGAATTCACGGCGATGTCGATGAGCTTCTGCAGCTTTTCGCGGTCGCTCAGGTCAAAATAGCCGCCGCGCGTCGTGATGATGTCGCCGCGCGCATTGATCTCCAGCGCAAAATACGGCACGCGCGTGCCGTCGTCCAAACCGGGGCTGGAGGCCGTCTGCCAGTTGTTTGCCAGCGCCTCGAGCGTGCGCAGGCTCTCGGCCTCAAGGCTCTGCTGCGTAAAATGCAGCACAAGGCCGAACGTGACGCCCAGCATCACGGTCAGCAGGGCCATGAGGATGCACACGAGCTTGACGCGGAGCTTCCGGATCATACCTCCGCCACCTCCAGATGATAGCCCAGCCGCCGGATGGCCTCGATGCGGACGTTCGAGCCAATGCTCGCGAGCTTTTTCCGCAGGAAGCCGGCGTAGACCTCCACATGATTCTCCACGGCGTTGGAGTCAAAGCCCCAGACGCGCTCGAGCAGCGTCTCCTTCGAGACGTTGCCGCCCTTCGCCTGCAGCAGGATGCGCATGACGTCGAATTCCCGCGCAGACAGGCGCACGCTTTTGCTGCCGCAGCGCAGCATCCCGGCCGAGAGGTCGAGGGCCGTGTTGCCGAACGTCAGCTCGTCGACCTGCTCGCCCTGTCTGCGCAGCAGCGCGCCGACGCAGGCCAGCAGCTCGCGGGAATCAAACGGCTTTGTCAGATAATAATCCGCCCCGGCGTTCAGCCCGGCCACGCGGTCCATGAGATCGGACTTTGCCGTCAGCATCAGGATGGGCACGGCATGGTGCTCCGCGCGCAGGCGGCTGGCGACGGTATAGCCGTCGAGCCCCGGCATCATGACGTCGAGGATCACGAGATCATAGACGTCCGTTTTTGCATATTCCAGGCCGGTCAGGCCGTCGTTCGCCGTATCGACGGAAAAGCCCCGGCCCGTCAGCAGCGTCTGCAGCGAATCAGCCAGCAGGCGCTCGTCTTCTACCACAAGAATTTTCATCATCACAGCACCTGCAGGATACAGCCCTTGAGATACATGGAGTGCTCCTCGCCCAGCGTGGCCGGATGGTCGCGCGACTGCAGGAGGCGCTCGAGCAGGCGGACCTGCCGCCCCGCGCCCTTCGCGGCCTCCGTGAGCATCTGCTCAAACAGCGGCTGCGTCATGAACTGGCTGCACGAGCACGTCACAAGGAAGCCGCCCGGCTCCGTCAGCTGCATGCAGCGGCGGTTCAGCTCGCGATAGCCCCGATACGCGCCGTCGAGGGCGCTGCGGCTCTTGGCAAAGGCGGGCGGGTCGCAGATGACAAGGCCGAACTGTCTGCCCTCCTCGCAGTCCTGCCGCACGAGATCGAACACATTGGCGCAGACGGTCTCGACACGGTCGGCCACGCCGTTGCGCGCAGCGTTCCCGCGCACCATGGCAAGGGCCGTCTCCGAAACGTCCACGGCCTGCACCCGCGCCGCGCCGTACAGTGCCGCGTGGATGGAGAAGCCGCCCGTATGGCAGCACAGGTCCAGCACCGTCCGCCCGGCGGAATATGGCCGCAGATGGCCGCGGTTTTCCTGCTGGTCGAGGAAGTGGCCGGTCTTCTGGCCGTTTTCGATGTCCACGGCCATGAGGGCGTCGTGCTCACGGATGATGAGCTCTGGTGGGACCGCGCCGTAGACGCAGCCCTTGCGCTGCTCCATGCCCTCCTTTTCGCGCACGGCAAGGTCGTCGCGCTCATAAATGCACTGCGGCCGGAACACCTCGGCCAGAATGGCGAGAATATCATCCCGCATGCGCTCCATACCGAGCGAGACGATCTGGAACGACAGACAGTCGCCGAATTTGTCCACCGTCAGACCAGGCAGGCCATCCGGCTCGCCGAAAATGACGCGGCATGCGTTCGAAAAACCCAGTGCCTGCCGGTTTTCCCATGCCGCACGGATGCGGCGCTCCCAGAATGCGCGGTCGATGGTCTCGCCGCGCTCGCGTGAGACGAGCCGCACCGTGATCTTGGAGCGGCGGTTGAAAAAGCCCGTGCCCTGATAGCGCATGCGGCTGTCGAGCACCTCGACAAGGCCGCCGTCCTCGCAGGTGTCGTCCGCCCAGTCGATTTCATTGTCATAGATCCAGCAGCAGCCGGCGGCAAGCGTCTCGCCGCGCCGCAGGCAGACCTGTCCCGAGATCATGCTCATTCCTCCATTTGGTACGGCAGTCCCGCGCGGGACTGCCTGTTTATTTTCTGTTTATTATACGCTCTGGCGTGATTATCGATATTGTATATTGTACCACAGGCGGGCGCGCATTGCAATTGTCCGGCGGGCGTGATATAATGCGGCAAAAGGGGGAATATCCATGAAGACCTTATCGGAGGACCGCCGCGCGCTGCACCGCATCCCGGAGACAGGCTGCCGCCTGCCGGAGACGGCGGCCTATCTGCGCGGGGCGCTGGCCGAAATGCCCTGCACGCTGCTGGCCCCGTGGGAGGACGCCGTGTGCGCCTATTTTGACCTTGGAAAGGACGAGACCGTCGCCGTCCGCAGCGACATGGATGCTCTGCCCGTGACGGAGCGGACCGGTCTGCCGTTTGCATCCGCCCATCCGGGCCGCATGCACGCCTGCGGGCATGACGGTCATATGGCCATGGTGCTCGGGCTGGCGCGCCGTCTGGCGGCAGGAGAGGTCCGGCCGCAGCGGAACGTTCTGCTGATCTTTGAGCCCGCCGAGGAGACGACGGGCGGCGCTGCGCCCATCTGCGCGACGGGCCTGCTGGAGCGGTATCATGTAACGCGCGTGTTCGGCATGCATCTCTGGCCGGAGCTGCCCGCGGGCGTCATCGCCTCGCGCGCCGGAGCGATGATGTCGCGCTCGTGCGAGCTGACGGTGGAGATCACGGGCCGGTCCGTCCATCTGGCCCGCTTTGCCGAGGGCTGCGACGCGCTGGACGCCGCCGCCCGTCTGCTGACACGGCTGTATGCACTGGCCGAGGGCAAGCCCTGCCTGCTGCGCTTCGGCAAAATGGAAAGCGGCAGCGCCCGCAACGCCGTGAGCGACCACACGCATCTTGAGGGCTCGCTGCGCTGCCTGGACGACGGGCTGTATGCCGCGCTCTGGGAGCAGGCGCAGGCCATCGGCCGGGCCGTCGGCGAGGAGACGGGCTGCACCGTGACCATGACGTGCAGCTCCGGTTATCCGCCCGTGACGAACGACGCGGCCCTGCTGGCCGAGGTGCGGGAGCGCTTCCCGATTGCCGAGGCGGAGACGACGTGCATCACGGAGGACTTTTCGGAATATCAGCGCCATGCGCCCGGCGTGTTCTTCTTCCTCGGCACCGGCGGCATCGAGCTGCATGCACCGACGTTCACCTTCCCGGAGGAAATTCTGGACAAGGGAGAAGCGCTCCTGTGCGGGCTCGTATAAAGTGCAGGCCGATCGCCCGGTATAGCCGCTTTTGTAATTGGGAAAACTGAAAGCATCATTGTCTGTCTGTTGCGAAAATGTCCCGAATAATATATAATATTCGGGACAAAAAGGAGGCGAGCATCGTGGCAAACGGATTCTCAAAGCAAATACAAGAGAGAATTGGAGCCGCAGTCGATGGCACAATTTTTGTGAACTCCGATTTCGCGGATATTGCTGATCAGGAAACGGTCAGACGAACTCTGAACAGATTGACACAGGCTGGTATGCTCCGCAGAATACGAAAAGGCGTCTATGAAAAGCCGAAGTACAGCAAGCTGCTTCATGAATATGTAGCGGCCGACCCGGACGCTGTTGCAAAGGCATTGGCGCGGAACTACCACTGGACCATTGCCCCATGCGGAAATACGGCCCTGAATTTGCTGGGCCTCTCTACACAGGTAACGGCGGTCTGGTCCTATATCAGCGACGGCCCGTATAAGACCTATGAGTGGAATTCCACCAAGCTGGAATTTAAGCATCGGACCAACAAGGAAATCACCGGTCTGTCTTACATGACGAGCTTGGTGATCCAGGCGCTGAAAACTCTGGGGAGGGCCAATGTGACGCCGGAGATCATACAGACGCTTTCTGAAAAGCTGTCCGAAGACGAAAAGCAAGCCTGTCTGAAAGAGGCAACAGAAGCCACGGACTGGGTTTATGATACGATACGGAAAATGTGTGGAGGCGACACACAATGAGAAATGTAGCCCGCTTGCCAGAAAGTGACCGGCGCGAATTGTTCCGAAATACCGCAGATAAGATGGGCTTAAATGATGCCATCGTAGAAAAAGATTTTTGGGTATGCTTTACGCTGGATTATCTGTTCCACCGCTGCCCCTGGAATGATGCTATTACCTTCAAAGGCGGCACCAGCCTTTCCAAGGCTTTCAACCTGATCAGCCGCTTTTCCGAAGATATTGACCTGATCTTGGACTGGCGGGTGCTGGGATACGGTAGGGACGAGCCATGGGGAAAGCGCTCCAACACCAAGCAGGATGCGTTCAACAAAGAGGCCAATGCACGGGCGGAAGTTTTCCTTGCGGAGCAGTTTGGCCCCACCATTCAGGCAGAGCTCTCTTGGGAACTTGGCTGTGAGGCAAACATTTACATAGATGAAAAGGACAAGCAGACCGTTATCTTTGCCTATCCGCACCTGTTTACGAATTCTGCTACCTTGCAGGTCATTCGTTTGGAGATCGGTGCGCTGGCCGCTTGGACGCCCGCAAAAATGGCTCAAATCGAGCCCTATGCCGCAACCTATTATCCGAAAGTCTTTGCGCAAAAGAATACGGCCGTTCTGACCGTTGCACCGGAGCGGACTTTCTGGGAAAAGGCAACGATCCTACACCACGAGGCGAACAGACCCGAGAGTTCGGAAATGCCGCAGCGTTATTCCCGGCATTACTATGACCTGTATCGCATGTCTATGACACCTGTGAAAGAGGCTGCCTTTGCCCGGGTGGAATTGCTGTAAACGGTGGCGGACTTCAAAATGAAGTTCTATCCGAGGTCTTGGGCAAAGTATCAGGAGGCTGTTCCCGGCACTTTGAAACTGGTTCCCCCGAAGTATCGCTTTGCAGCATTGGCCGCAGATTACGAAGCAATGAAGGACATGCTCTATGGTGATGTTCCGATGTTTGAGACAGTCATAAGCGCAATTGGGGAACTGGAACAGGAGATCCATACAGCTTGGTGAAATTGTTCCGCTGGCCCTTTTCGCCAAGCTGGTTCCAAGCACGCTCTTTCCTCCAAATGATCGGCTGTACCGTTTTTCGGCAGTCTGGACACGCCTTCGTTCTGAAAAAAATTTTTGAGAATATTTATGCCTCTCCCAGATTCTGCGGGAGGGGCATTTTTTCGGAAAAACCGGACTTTGGAAAACAGTGGAAAAACACGGTGCCGGGAGCTGCAAAAATTTATCCGCATTTTGTTGGATTTCTTGCATGGAAATCCGGAGAACGGAAAGAATTGCGGCAGAAAAAGAATTGCGTTTCGAAAAAAATCGTGATACACTAAGCAAAATCAAAGGCAAACTCAAAAATTATTGATAAGAGGAGCGATCCGCATGGCCATTGATGTGAGAAGCGAAGTCCGCCCGCTGAAGAAAGTCCTGCTGCAGCGCCCCGGCCGGGAGCTGGAGCAGCTCGTCCCCAATTCGATGGAGCGCCTTCTGTTTGACGACATTCCCTACCTGCGCGGCGCGCAGACAGAGCATGACCGCTTTGCGCAGGTGCTGCGCGACAGCGGCGTGGAGGTCGTCTATCTTACCGATCTGGCCGCGGAGACGCTGGCCCTGAGCGACAGCCTGCGCCGCCGCTTCGTCGAGGACTTTATCCGCAGCAGCGGCTGCGTGGCCGCCAGCTACCGCGAGGCCCTCACGGAGCTTCTGCTGGCCTGCCCCAACACGCGCGAGCTCATCCGCAAGACCATGACGGGCGTCCGCTTCGACGAGCTGCCCCTGCACCAGAACCACTCGCTGGCCTCCCTGCGCAACGACCGCACGCACTTTGTGCTTGAGCCGATCCCGAACCTCTATTTCACGCGCGATCCGTTCGCGTCCATCGGCCGCGGCGTTGCCCTGCACCACATGTACTCCGTCACGCGCAACCGCGAGACGATCTACGGAAACTATATTCTGCACTATCACCCCGACTACGCAGGCAAAGTGCCGTTTTACTACACACCGGACGAGCCCTACACCCTCGAGGGCGGCGATATCCTGAACCTCAGCGCCGAGACGATTGCCGTCGGCATCTCCCAGCGCACCATGCCGGAGGCCGTTGAGCGGCTGGCCTATAATATTTTCCAGGACGAGGCGGGCGAGGTGCGCCGCGTGCTGGCGCTGGATATCCCCAGCACCCGCGCCTTCATGCATCTGGACACCGTGCTGACGCAGATCGACACGGACAAGTTTCTCATCCACCCCTCCATTCTCGACGAGCTGGAGATGTTCGAGCTGACGCCCGGCCGCGGCGGCGCGCCCGTTGCGCGGCGGCTGGACATGCCGCTCGAGGAGGCACTGGCCTCTGCACTCGGCGTCGAGCGCGTCACGCTGCTGCGCTGCGGCGGCGGTGACCAGATCGCGGCCCAGCGTGAGCAGTGGAACGACGGCTCGAACACACTGTGCGTCAGCCCCGGCCGCGTCGTGGCCTATGACCGCAACTATGTCACCAACGGCCTGCTCGAGGAGCACGGCATCGAGGTGCTGCGCATCCCGAGCGGCGAGCTCTCCCGCGGCCGCGGCGGCCCGCGCTGCATGAGCATGCCGCTTTGCAGAGACTGCTGAGTAACCGGAGCAGGTCGTTCCGCAACGGAATCACAGAAAAGCCCGGAATTTTCGCACAAAATTCAAAACTTCCGGTTGACTTTCTACCGGGTGCTGCGATATAATATCAATTGCGCATCCATGCTTGCTTATTGCATCCATGCCTGCGCATGATGATTTTCGATTGCTGCGGCCGGAGTCCGGCTGTTGAGCATAATCTAACAGGAGGTGTACACGAAGATGCTGCGTACCTATCAGCCCAGAAAGCGTCACCGCGCAAAGGTCCATGGTTTCCGCAAGAGAATGGCTACTGCAAACGGCCGCAAGGTTCTTGCCCGCCGTCGTGCAAAAGGCAGAGCCGTCCTGTCCGCCTGAGGAGCCGAGACCGCACCGTCTGCTTGAATTGTAACGTGAAGGGCGAACAGTCTCTGTTCGCCCTTTTGCTTTGCCGGGAGGTTCCGACTTGCTGCATACTGTTTCTCTGAAGGAAAACCATGTTTTCCGCCGCTTGTATCACCGCGGCGCCACGGCGGGCAACCGTCTGCTCGTGGTCTACTGCCTGCGCAACGGCACCGGTCACAGCCGCCTCGGCCTGACCGTCAGCGCCAAGCTCGGCCACGCCGTCGAGCGCAACCGCATGCGCCGCCGCCTGCGCGAGGTCTACCGCCTGCACGAGGCGGAGCTCCTGCCGGGCTATGACATCGTGATCGTCGCGCGCAGCCGCGCGATGGAGGCGGATTTCGCAGAGCTGACGCGGGCGTTTCTGACGCTCGCCGGGCGGACGGGCCTGATGCAGGAGGCCGCGCAATGAAGCGCGTCCTGCTGGCGCTCATCCGCTTTTATCGGAAGTATATCTCTCCCGCCTTTCCGGGCAAGTGCCGGTTCATCCCGACCTGCTCGGAATATGGCCTTGAGGCCATCGAAAAATACGGCGCCCTTCGGGGCGGCTGGCTCACGTTCAAGCGCCTGCTGCGGTGCAACCCCTTCAACCACGGCGATTTTTATGATCCCGTGCCGTGATCACCCGGCGGATCTCCGCCCACCCGTTCCGTCCGGCCGCCGTGCGCGGCCAAGAGGAGGCCTTTCATGGATTTTATCCGCGTTCCCTTTGGCTATGTGCTGGAATTCTTCTATGGATTCCTGAATAACTACGGCCTTGCGCTCATTCTGTTCTCGTTCGTTGTCAAGCTGATCCTTCTGCCGTTCAGCGCCAAGAGCAAGAAGAGCATGATGAAGATGTCCCGCCTGCAGCCGCAGCTCAAGCAGCTGGAGCTTGCCTGCGGAGACGACAAGCAGAAATATCAGCAGGAGGTCATGGCCCTCTATAAGTCCGAGGGCGTCAGCATGTACGGCGGCTGCCTGTGGTCGTTCCTGCCGCTGCTGTTCCTTCTGCCGCTGTACACTGTCATCCGTGAACCGCTGCACTACCTGATGCACCTGAACACGGAGACCGTCGATGCCCTCAAGGCCATCGTGGCCACGGAGCAGGGCGTCGAGGTCAGCAAGCTCGGCTACTACTGGCAGTATGGCCCGGCTGCCGATCTGCAGAAATATGCTCTGCAGCTCACCGACGCCTCCATGCGCGAAGCCGTCATGGGCGCCTCGTCCATCAATTTTTCCTTCCTCGGCATCAACCTCGGCCAGATCCCGAGCTGGAAGGTCTGGCAGGCCAAGGGCTGGAGCGATATCGGCGGCTTTATCGTCCCGCTGCTCTCCGGCGGCCTGAACTATCTGTCGATGTTCATCAGCCAGAAGATGAACGGCTCCGTTATCTCCAACGCCAACGGCGAAAAGGACGAAGCCGCCGCCAAGTCTGCCCAGACCGGCAAGATGATGAATATCCTCATGCCGCTCATGTCCATCTGGTTCGGCTTTATCGTCCCGCTCGGCCTGTCGATCTACTGGCTGACGCAGTCGCTGTTCGGCATCGTACAGGATGTGTTCCTCACGAAGCACTACCGCAAGATCTATGACGCAGAGGACGTCGTCCGCCGCGAGAAGGCTGCGCAGCGCGCCGCTGAGGAAGCGGAGAAGGAGCGCATCCGCGCCGCCCGCCGTGCCGCCAACCCCGAGGGCATCACGGAGAACACCAGCAAGAAGAAGCAGCAGCTCCGGGAGCGCCAGGGGCGCGAGGCCGCTGCCAAGGATTTTGAAGCCAAAAAGCGCGCTGCCGCCGGGCTTGCGCCCGAGGAAGCTGCCGAAGTGCTCAGCGGCGATCCCGAGCGTCCCTTCAGCCGCGGCCGCGCCTATTCCTCCGAGCATTACACGAAGAATGAGGAGAACGAATAATCATGGAAAAGTTTATCGTCACGACCGGTAAGACCATCGATCTTGCCGTTACGGCGGCGCTGCAGCAGCTCGGCATGGACCGCGACAGCGTGTCCGTCGAGGTGCTGGAGAATGCGAAATCCGGTTTCCTCGGCATCGGCGCTTCGCCCGCCAAGGTCAAGGTGACCTATGAGGTGCCGGACGAGCCCAAGAAGCCCGAAGCTCCGATGAGCGTGCTCTCGTCCGCCTCCCGCTCGAAGCCGAAGGAGCGCCCCGAGATCACCTCGAGCATCATCTCCCGTCCCGGCAGGAAGATCGAGCCGGAGGAGCAGCAGCCTGCCCGCCGCGAGCGCCGTCCGCGTCAGGAGCGCCGCAAGCCGCAGAATGCCGAAACCCCGAAGCAGCAGGAAAAGCCCGCCGAAAAGCCCGCCCGCCCCGAGAAGCAGGAGCGCCCGCAGGCCCCGAAGCAGGAAAAGCCGCGCGCCCCGCGCCCGGAAAAGCCGCAGCAGCCCGCCCCTGCCGCGCCGAAGGAATATGCCCCCGCCCCCGAGGGCTCCATGGAGGAAAAGATCGAGAAGTTCCTCACCGGCCTGCTGACCCACATGAATTCCACCGCCGTGCCCCATGCCTATCGCACGGAGGAGGGCAGCTACCGCGCTGAGCTGGTCGGCGGTGATGTCGGCATGCTCATCGGCCGCCGCGGCGAAACGCTCGATGCCATCCAGTATCTGACGAGCTATGCCATCAACCGCGACAACGAGACGCGCGTGCGCGTCAGCGTCGACGCGGGCGACTACCGCCTCAAGCGCGAAGAAGCGCTGCAGCATCTGGCCGCCAAGATGGCGGGCAAGGCCGTGAAGTACCACCGCAACTTCACCCTCGAGCCAATGAATGCCTATGAGCGCCATGTCATCCATGCCGCCCTGCAGGATTATCCCGAGGTCACGACCTTCTCCACCGGCTCCGAGCCGCACCGCCGCATCGTGGTAGCTTACGCCAAGGAAAAATAATAAGAAGCGTCCCTGCCGGTCGACCCGGTGGGGACGCTTGGTATATATGGAGCTATGTTAGAGCTGCCGGTTCGTACAGGCTGCCGTTAAATGATATGCACCACCGCTGAATGCACACGCCATTGTAGGGGAGCGGCATGCCGCTCCCCGC
>NZ_JBBMFF010000181.1:0-16610 GCF_040096185.1 Faecousia intestinalis
TCACTGCGCATCCGTAAGGCGGCAAAGCCGCCAACGGCTGCGCAGTGAGCGCCGCTACAGTCAAATTTGGTAGCGATTGCGTTCGGCGGCACTCCGTGTATATCGGCGGTGCCTTCCCGAGATTGCACCCCAAGGGCACTTCCTCGCGCTTCGCGCTCACGGTGCCACGTCAACCTTTGGCCTTCTCGCAATGACAACTCAGGGAAGAACCGGCAGCCAACCGGCTCTCTTACGACGACATAAACAAACCCTCCCGCCGGGCGGCGGGAGGGTCTTCAGCTTGTCAAAAAAGTCCCTTCGGGATTTTTCGCCAAGCTGCTTTCAGGATTGCAAAATGAATTTCTGTAGTACTTATTTTGCAATCCTGCCGCTGCGGCGGGTTATTTAACGTGAAAGGACACCCTGACGGTTTCCTTTCACACTTTTCTTCCCTCCGAAACTTTCAGCTGGGCAATTTTTTGACAGTCTGACCCTCCCGCCGGGCGGCGGGAGGGTCTTTTGCTGTTTGGCTTATCTGCCGAGGTCCTCGACATAGAGCTCGCGGACCGCATTGGGATCGGCGGCCTTCTTCTCGGGCTCTGCGGGCTTCGGGTTGTTGCGGGCTTCCATGAACTTGCGCGCGACCTGCGGGAACAGGGCGTAGGACAGAACGTCCTCCTCGCAGCGGGCGATGTCCTTGGACTCCTCGCGGTACTGCGGCAGCTCCGGCTTGAGCAGGTCGGCCGGGCGGCAGGTGATGACCTTGTCATCGCCGATGCACTTGCGGCGGACTTCCTCATTTACTTTACCGGGCAGCTTGCCGTATTCGCCGCGGAGCAGGCCCTTGGATTCCTTCGGGACCATCTTGTAGCGCTCACCGGCGACGATGTTCATAACTGCCTGCGTGCCGACGATCTGGCTCGTCGGGGTGACGAGCGGAGGATAGCCGAAGTCCTTGCGGACGCGGGGCACCTCAGCCAGAACATCGTAATAGCGATCCTCCTGGCCTGCCTGCTTGAGCTGGCCGAGCATGTTCGAGAGCATGCCGCCGGGGACCTGATACATCAGGGCCTTCGTATCGACCTGCAGGACCTTCGGATCAAGGAAGCCTTCCTTCTTCAGCTTGTCGGCGACCTTGCGGAAGTGCGTGGCAGCCTCGTTCAGCTTGGCAAGGTCCAGCCCGGTGTCGCGGTCGGAGCCCTGCAGCGTCGCCACGAGAGACTCGGTTGCGGGCTGGGACGTGCCGTTGGCAAGCGGAGACAGCGCGCAGTCCACGATGTCCACACCGGCCTGACAGGCCATGAGGTTGACCATGTCGCCGGTACCGGCCGTGTTGTGCGTGTGCAGGTGGATGGGCACGGAAACGCTGTCCTTCAGCTTGCGCACGAGATCATAGGCGTGCAGCGGCAGCAGCAGGTTCGCCATATCCTTGATGCAGATGGAATCTGCGCCCATCTTCTCGAGGTCCTTGGCGAGGCCGACAAAGTAATCGTCGTTATGCACAGGGCTGACGGTGTAGCTCAGCGCGACCTCGGCCCAGCCGCCGTACTTCTTCACGGATTCGACGGCCTTGCGCAGGTTGCGGATGTCGTTCAGCGCGTCGAACACGCGGACGACATCGATGCCGTTTTCGATGGACTTCTGGCAGAATTCCTCGACGACATCGTCGGCATAGTGCTTGTAGCCCAGGATGTTCTGGCCGCGGAAGAGCATCTGCAGCTTCGTCTTGGGCATGTGGGCCTTCAGGGTGCGCAGGCGCTCCCACGGGTCCTCGTTCAGGAAGCGCATGCAGACGTCAAACGTTGCACCGCCCCAGCACTCCAGCGACCAGTAGCCCATGTTGTCCAGGAGCTCGCAGGCAGGGAGCATATCCTCGATACGCATACGCGTGGCAGCCTGAGACTGGTGCGCGTCGCGGAGGATGGTTTCTGTAATTCGCAGCGGATTCTTCTTTTCCATAACGGACATACCTCCTTATCAGCCGAACAGGGCGATGAACACGCCCGCGGCGACTGCGGAGCCGATGACACCGGCAACATTCGGGCCCATAGCATGCATGAGCAGGAAGTTGCTGGGATCCTCGCGCTGGCCTTCCTTCTGGGAGACACGCGCAGCCATCGGAACAGCGGAAACACCGGCAGAGCCGATGAGCGGGTTGATCTTCTTGCCTTCCGGCAGGAAAATGTTCATGAACTTGGCAAGCAGGACGCCGCCGGCCGTGCCGCACATGAAGGCGACGATGCCCATGGCGAGGATGCCGAGCGTCATCGGGCTGAGGAAGGACTCGGCCTTCGCCGTAGCGCCGACGGAGACGCCGAGGAAAATGACGACGATGTTCATGAGCTCGTTCTGCGCGGTCTTGGACAGACGGTCGACCACGCCGCACTCACGGAACAGGTTGCCGAGCATCAGGCTGCCGACCAGCGGAGCTGCGCTCGGAACGAGCAGAGCGACGAACGCGGTGACGGCAATCGGGAAAACGATCTTTTCCTTCTTGGAAACCGTACGCAGGGCGTCCATGCGGATCATGCGCTCCTTCTTCGTGGTCAGGCCGCGCATGATGGGCGGCTGGATGACCGGGACGAGCGCCATGTAGGAATAAGCGGCAATGGCGATCGGGCCGAGCAGCTCGGAGGCCAGCCGGGACGTGACATAGATTGCGGTGGGGCCGTCCGCGCCGCCGATGATGCCGATGGAGGCAGCCATCTTCTGCGTGAACTCAAGGCCCGGGATCCCCAGCTTGCTCAGGCCGAGCGCGCCGAGGTAAGCGATGAAAATACCGAGCTGTGCGGCAGCGCCGAGCAGCAGGCTCTTCGGGTTGGCGATCAGCGGGCCGAAGTCCGTCATGGCACCGACGCCGATGAAGATCAGGCAGGGGTAGATACCCAGCTTTACGCCGAGGTAGAGGATGTCGATGAGACCGGCGGCTTCATTCGCACCATTCGAGAGCGTGACGCCGTTCTTGATGAGGTCCCAGTGGATATGACCGCCCTCGAAGATCTCAGAGTGGAACATACCTGCGCCGGGCAGGTTCGTCAGCAGCATACCGAAGGCGATCGGCAGGAGCAGCAGCGGCTCAAAGCCCTTACCGATGGCCAGATACATCAGGACGAAGGAAATGAGGATCATGACGATCGATTTCCAGTCCGCATTGTGGATCAGGGTGGCGATGCCAGCCTGATTCAGGAAATTCGTCATTGCTTCCGTATTGGACTGTGCGCCCTGCTCCTCTACAGCGGTGGTCTCCGCGGCTGACGAGGAGTCCGGCTCAGCGGTGGCGGCGGAGGCGAGGGTGAAGCACAGGCACACCAGAAGCCCCAGCACCATGAGCGCAATGAGCGCGCGGTGCAGGTTCTTATTCTTTTTCTTGAACATACGGCATCTCCTTACCCGCTTACGCGATGGTGCAGAGGAGAGCCTGAGTCTCGACGGAGTCGCCCTTGCGGACGTTCACACCGGTGATCTTGCCGTCGGAGGGAGCGCAGATCTCGTTCTCCATCTTCATGGCTTCCAGAATGACGAGAACGTCGCCCTTCTTCACGGACTGACCGGCCTGGACCTTGACATCCAGAATGGTGCCGGGCATCGGAGCCTTGACCTGAGCGCCTGCACCGGCAGGAGCGGGAGCGGCGGCGGGAGCAGCGGCGGGAGCGGCAGCAGGAGCGGCGGCGCTCATCTTCGCAGGAGCAGCCATTTCTTCGATCTCGATCTCATAGAGGGAGCCGTTGACGTTCACACGATACTTTTTCATACTTCTTGTTCACCTTTCTCAATATGTTTTTACAGCTTCTTGACGGAAAGAATGCGAATTGCAGACGCATCCGTACCGCTGGCTTCGGCAATGGCGGCCGAAACGGCGGCAAGAAACTCTGCGCGGTTGGGAATGCTGCTTTCCTGAGCAGGCGCAGCAGCGGCAGCGGCCTGCATTTCCTCCTTCTTCGAGCTGCCGCGGCATGCCAGACCCAGCAGCCAGCACAGTCCGATGATGAGGATCAGGACGACGAACACCGTCACCAGTCCCATGACTACAACAAACCAGTTTTGCATTATTTGCCTCCTCGCTTAGGACGGCAGAGCCGTCTTAATAAAATTTTTATACTCCCGGCCGGGGTTTCCTGCTCCGGCCGGATAGTTAACGAAAGAGAATCAGGAGATCGCGAAATCGATGGATTTCAGCAGCTGGCGGTTCACATAGACCTCCAGCGTGTACTCCCCTGCCGCGCCCGGATTCGGGATCGTGCTGGTATGGCGGCGCTCATGCCACATCTGGTCCCAGGTGAGCTGCGCCGAGGCATCGCTCACGGGCTCGCCGTTGGCATTGCGGATGACATACAGCAGGGTGATCTCGTCGTCGGAGTCCTCCTTGCGCGTCAGCTCGAGGCACAGGGCGATGTCCTCGTCCGCCGAGAAGGAGGTCTTGGACGTCGTCAGGGAGCGGTAATCCCAGTTGACCTCCGCCGGCGTTTCCCACAGGGAGATATAGGTCGTGGAGGGCGTTGCGCCGTAGCGGTCGAAGCGGCCGCCGGACGGCGTCCTGGCGCTGGCCTCGACCGTGCCGAACACATCCGCACCGTCTGCGGGCGTCAGGGAGATGGTGTAATCCGCATCGGGGATGAGGCCCTTGAGCGTGACGGAGTTTTCCGTGCACTCCTGCAGACGCGGCTCGTGATTGCTCGTCGGCACGCCGTAGGTCACATACCAGCCGCCGGCGGGCGCACCGGAGGCCGTCTGCCACGAGGCGGTGATGGTGCCGTCCTCATTGGCCGTGGCCTGCAGACCCGTCACAACGAGCGGGTTGGCGGGCAGCGTGAGCACGGCGGGCGCGGGCATACCCTCGGCCGAGACGGTGAAGGTATAATCGCGCTTGAGGTCGGGCAGCTCGAAGACACAGCTGCTCTCCGTGACGGTCTGCGTGACCGTCGTGAACTGACGAGCCTCGCAGGTGACCGTCCAGCCTGCGGGAATGTTTTCGCCCGTTTCCCATGTCACGGTGACGGTGTTTCCCTCGATGCTGCTGACATTCAGCTTATCGACCTTCACAACGGGGATGGGCGTGAACTCCGTCGTCGTCGTGCCGGTGAGGAAGACGGTATCCGTTCCCTCGAGCGTGAACGTGTAATTCTGCTGCAGCGTCAGGCCGGTGACCGTGACGGTATTGCCGGTGAACTGCTGCGACTGCTTCTGGCCGTCGCCCGCCGCATAGGACACGGTCCACTGGGCAGGCGTCGGGCCGTTGGCGCTGAAGCTCAGCACCACACTGCCGTCGGCATCGCCGAGCGAGGCGGTCAGATCCGTGATCTCCGTGGCCTCCGGCGTCGTGACGGAGAGGGTGCTGACGCCGCGGCTGCTCAGGCGGTGGCCGTCGGCCGCCGTGACGGTGATAGTATACTGTGTGTTTTCCGACAGACCGGTGAAGACATACTGACCGTCGGCCGCCGTGGCGGGATAGGAATTGCCATACATGTCGGAGCAGGTCAGGCGGAAGTCCGCCGCCTTGTCGCCGCTCTCCAGCGCGACCGTCAGCTCCTCCGTCGTGCAGCGCACGACGCGCAGGGCATCGGCCCGCACAAAGTAATACGAAAGCAGGAACCACGCCGCCGCGCCCAGCAGGACGACGAGCGCAGTCACGATGCCGATCGTGACGGCGCGGCGCTTTTTCTTCGGTTTTTTCTCCGGTTCGGGTGGGAGCGTGCTCTCCGCGTCGTTATCGACATAGGTCGCCTCCGGCTCGGCGGACTGCTCCGGCTCGTCCGGGGACGCTTCCTGCTCCGGTTCCTCCGGCTGCGGCGGTACGTCGCCGACGGCCGCATTCACCGAGGCGAGGAAGGCATCCAAGTCCATCTGGTCCGGATCCTCGTCCTCCGGCTCTGCCGGGGCAGGTCCGGCTTCCTCCGCCGATCCGGTCTCTTCTGCAGGCTCGTCCGCTTCCGGCTCGGTATCTTTGACCGGCTCTGCCTCCTTGACCGGCTCCGCCGGTTTTTCTGGCTCGGCAGGCGGCTGCGGCTTTTCTTCGGCCTTCTGCTCCGGCTTCGGTGCGTCCGGCACGGCGTCGGGATCGATGTCCTTTTCCGTGCCCGCGCCGGAAAGGTCCGGGGCAAAGCTCGTGCGGAACTTCTCGTCGAGCTGCTCCGCGTCCGTCATGCGGGCAGGCGCGTCCTCCCCGTCCGTCTCCGCCTCGGGCGCGAGCGGCGCCTCCGGCGTGACGATGGGCGGCACGATGAGCGTGTCCGACACCTCGTTGCGCTGCATATAATAGACCAGCGCCTGCTTCAGCTCCGCCGGGGTCTGGAAGCGATCCTCCGGACGCGGAGCGCAGGTCTTCAGGATGATGGCAGCCAGCTCATAATCGGCATAGATCGGCGTCGGCATGGCCTTGCCGGTCAGGCGGAGCTTGTCCGCCATGGCCTCGCCCGTGGCCTCGTCCTCAAACGGGCCATGGTTGCCGTTATAGATGCGGTAGAGCAGCATGCCGATGGCATACAGGTCGATCGTGGGGTTTGGGGACGCCGTGATGGCGGAAAGCTCCGGCGCGGAATACGGGCCGAGGTAATTCTCCGGCACCGAGGCATACTGCAGGTCCTCCAGCGGCGCAAGGCCGAGGTCCCCGAGCAGGAACCGCCCGGACTGCGTGAGGAACACGTTCTCCGGCTTGAGGTTTTCAAACAGATAGCCCGCATCGCGGCAGGCCGTGAGCGCATCGCACAGGTCGATGCCGAGGTTCACGGCGCGCAGGCCGGTCATGGCGCTGTGGTCGAGGAAGGCGCGCAGCGAGACCATGCGCGGATAGAGGATATAGACATCGTAGCCGATGCCGCTCTCCTTCGGCTCGATCTGGTAAGAGCTCGCGCCCGCAAAATAGCCGTTCTCTGCCAGACGCATGCCGGTGTCGAGCTCATTTTTGATATCCTCGGCAACACTGCCGTAATAGGCATGGACGGCGGCGTCATCCGGGTAAGCGCCGGAGAGGATCAGCGCCCGCACCTGCAGGTCAGACGCGGGGACGGAGATCCGCTTTACGACAAAGCGCTCGCCCGACTGGACGTGGCGGAGGGCGTAGCAGGTACAGCCATTGTGCCCGGCGATCTCCTCCTCAACGGACATCTGATCCAGCAGAGGGGAGACAAGTTTCAGTTCGGACATCGGGTTCGCCTCCTAAATCAAGAACTCAAATTATTTCTAGTATATACTATGATATTTTTGCAAAAAATGCAAGAACATTCTTGTCATATTCTTCGGAAAATGGTATGATAGGAAAAACCGGCGGAGGCGATTCCTGTCGTATGCCGGAGGAAAGGAGACCAAGCATAGCACGATATGCGTTGAGATATGGAAAACAAAGTTGTTTGTGACTACTGCGGCACGATTTATGACGGTTCGCGCGAAAAGTGCCCGCTCTGCGGCAGCACCACCCGCGCCGAGGCCGCGCCCGCCGCGCCGCGCCGCCGCCTGACCGAGGAGGAGCGCAAAGCCCGCCGCCGCACCCAGCAGGAGGAGCAGCGCGCGCAGCAGGATGCGCAGCGTGCCCGGCGCGAAGAGGACCGTCAGGCCCGGCTGGAGGAGCGCCGCCGCGTTCCGCAGAAGCAGCGCAGCTCCAAGGCACCCGAGACGCAGGGCGGCATCCCGCGCGGCTATCTGCGCGCCGCCGTGGTCTTTTTGACGATGGCCGTGCTCGTCGTGCTGTTCTTCATCGGCGACATGATCGGCTGGTGGCCCGGCCTGGAGGATGTGCTCCGGGCGACCACGCCGAGCGAGACGGCCGCCGCGCAGGACGATTCCTCCTGCACCTTCCTGAATTTGACGCCCGATCATCTGAGGTTCTCCGCCGCGGACGAAACGCTGCAGCTGCAGGTCGCCATCAACGCCAGCTGCGAGCAGCCCGTGTCGTTCAAGAGCTCGGATGAGAGCATCGTCCGCATCTCCGGCGACCCCGTTGTGAGCGCGCCGGACTACGACCAGACCGAGGTACTGGCCCAGATCGTCGCCGTCGGCGAGGGGCAGGCCACGATCACCGTGACGTGCGGCGAACGGAAAATGACCTGTGCCGTCACCTGCGATTTCAGCGGCAGTCCCACGGACGCCTCCACGGAGCCGGCTACGGACGCCACGGAGCCGAGCGAGCCGACAACCGCCGCCAGCTTCAAGCCGGAGCTGAACTACAGCGACGTGACCATGAGCCTGCACAACGAGACGCTCCGCGTCAAGGTCACGAACCTGCCCGCCGGAAAGACCGTGAAGTGGTCGAGCGAGGACGAGAAGGTCGCCATCGTGGACGAGGACGGCCTTGTCACGGCCAAGGGCCCCGGCGTAACGACCATCACCGCCGACGTGGGCGGCAAGACGGCCGAGCTCATCGTGCGCTGCAGCTTCGAGGACACAGCCGAGGGCGGCTATCACCTCTCCCTGACGGACGTCACGCTCAGCGTAGGCGAGAGCTTCAACCTGCGGCTGCTCGATGAGAACGACGAGCGCGTCGAGGGCGCAAGCTACAGTGTGAAGGACACGACTGTCTGCACGGCAGACGGCTCGAAGATCACGGGCAAGGCCAGCGGCGTCACGCGCGTGACCGTCACCTACTACGGCGAGAGCTTCGAGTGCATCATCCGTGTAAAGTAAATTTAGCAAAGAATTTACGGCGGCGTGCTGGTACGGTGCGCCGCCGTATGCTATTCTATGGGTGGAAGTGCGGAGCGCATGACGCCGCGTTCCGCCGCGCAGCCGCCCTTTGCGGCGCTTGAACCGGGCTGCTGCGGCGGAGGCAGCACGCTGCTTGCGGAGCACGCATGCCGAGCCCTGCCCGGCAGGACGGATCGTATTTCCGGAATTAAAATATTCGCCCGCTGCGGGACCGCAGCGGGCTTCTTTCGCTTTTTGCGCTCTTATTGACGCGGAGACGGCAAGGCAACACCTCACAATTCAGCGAGATGCAATCGTGCAGCGCTGCCTCAGATCATTTGGGCAAGTTTTGTGCGGAGGAAGCGCCCGTTCAGGCGCTCGAACAGACGCGGTAATCCGGTATAGCGCGCGACAAGCCAGCCGATCTCAGCCACAGCCACGCCGCTAATGACATCGTAGAACACATGCTGCTTCGTGAACATCGTCGCAAGGAAAACGAGCACGGAGCCGACGGTGCACAGCGTGCACGTCAGGCCGCGATGGCGAAGGCTGCGGCACTCATAGATATAGCGCGTACCGAGCCACGAGACAAAGCAGTGGATGGAGGGAAACAGATTCGTCGGGGTGTCCAGCAGCCAGATCGTCCGCATGGCCCAGCCCGTAAAGCCGCCCGTTTCCAGCGATGGGCGGACATTGTGCGTCGGCAGCAGGACGAAAAACAGGAGACAGATCACCTTGGCCGCAAAATCGGCCGCCACAAGGCGATAGCACAGAGAGCGGCTCTCCTTGGCCACGACGGAATACTGATAGATCCAGAACGGGAACGCCGCGACATAGACGAAGACCCAGACCGGGGAAAACGGGAACGCACGGTCGAAGGCCGCCGTCATATCGTGCATGGGAAGGCTCCAACCCAGGACCTGCAGCAGCTTCGGGCCGCTGAACGCGATGAGGTTCATCAGGCCCGTGATGGCAAGCGGAAGGCTGTTTTCCGGCGGGACGATCTTATGCAGGAGTCTGCGCAGCAAGCTACCACCTCCAGAACAGAATAGGGAGATTATAGCAAACCGCCGGGATAAAGTCAACCGCAGGAGAGCACTGATCCACTGCCGCACCACCTGACGCGGCGATCTCGGGTAGGCAGTTGCGTTTTCGCCGGGAGTACCCTGTTATCCAACCAAGCACTGCGAGATTGCCACGTCGGCTGCGCCTCCTCGCAATGACAATTCGGGAGTCATCCCTATTTTAACGAGAGCCTACACAAGTCGACAGTACAGCGCCGGGAGGGGCATGCCCCTCCCCTACATAACGCGTGCGGCCGGCGGGAATGCCCGGGAATCTGCTGGCTCCCTCCACCAGCGTTCCTTACTCCTCCTTCTTCTCGCGGAAGGCAAAAAAGCGCTGGCCGAAGTAGTTGAACACCACAAAGAGGCCCATGCCCGCCAGCATGGCCAGATTCTCCGCCCATTTTTTCGGCAGGCCGGAGAAGATCAGCCGCACGAGCGGCTTGGCAAGGCCATAGGCAAGGCCGTAGCACACGGCAATATTCAGCGCGAAGCGCAGGGCCGTCTCCCAGCCGCTGCCCTGATATTTGAACGTGAAATACCGGTTGAGGAAATAGCTCATCACGCTTGCAAGCGCATAGCTCAGGCCCGTCGCCGGCCAGTAGGAAAACCCGGCGAGGTTATACAGCAGGAACATCAGGCCGTTGCCAACGAGCGTGTTGAGCACGCCCACGAGCAGGAACTTCCACAGTTTTTCGTCAAACAGCATTCGAAGCTTTTCTTTCATACGGATTCTTCTTTCTTTATTGCCAACAGGACGTGATCGTTCCATCGCTGCTGACGGTGTAAATCGTCTGTCCGTCGCTGCTGACGCCCTCGAGCGTGACCGTCAGCTCCTGCAGGCCGCAGGCACTGCGGACATCATAGGAAATGACACCGACGATATCGAGGTAGCTCTCGAGCGACAGGTCGTCCTTGTAGACCTCACCGCCGAACTTCTGCGCGGAGGCATAGGTCATAGTGCTCTCCTGCGTCAGGCGGAGCGTTCCGGCCGTCTCGTCATATTCGGCATCGGAAAACTGCGGCCAGTTCTCCTGCACGACGGACTCGACTGAGGCTCTCGGCTCGTCCTTCGCGCCGCAGGCGCACAGCAGGAAGGTGGCCAGGACAATGGCCAGAAAACAGGAAACAGATCTCACAGGCAGCGCCTCCAACAACAAAAATCGGCGCGCATTCTGCGGACCGTATGCCCTATCATACCGCAAAGGCTGGGAAAACGCAAGCAAAAAAGTATCGCAGGCCGGTCATGCGGCGTCCGTCAGCCTTGTGTGTGCCAGAATGCGGGCAAACTCGGCATGATAGGTCTTCTCCAGCTCTGCCGCGCAGCGGATGGTCAGAGTGTAGCACGTCGTGCCGTCATAGAGCAGCGTGCCGCAGCAGGCAAGCTCTCCCTCGTCGTCCGCGCCCGTCCACGCGAACTGGTACTGATCTGCCTGCGGCCAGGCCAGATAGACCGGGTCCAGCGCAGCCGTCTCTCGGCCCGTCAGCTGCCGCAGCACCGCATCGGGCGCCCCGGCTGCCGTCTCGATGACGACCTCATAGGCCCCGTCCGCGCGCGTATAGACGCTGCGTCCCTCTGCGGAGTCCTCCGCCGAGCGCTGCAGCTCTGACGGGAGCTCGGCCGTCAGGCAGAACTGCGGCGGCTCCGGGCCGGAACCGGGGTCACAGACCGTCTCCGCATCCGCTGCGCTCTTGACAGCGCAGCCGCTCAATGTTAAAATCAGGCAGGCAATTGCAATGCATGGAATCCGTTTCATGTTCCACCTCCGAAAGGATGATCCTGATGCTGAAATACTATGTGTGCTGGCTGCTTCTCATGAGTGCCGTCACGTTTTTTCTTATGGGATGGGATAAGCATCTCGCCCGCTGCCGCCGCAGGCGTATCCCCGAGCGCGTGCTGCTCGGCTGGGCTGCTGCCGGGGGCGCGCTCGGCGGCATACTCGCCATGCAGCTGTTCCGCCACAAAACGCTCCACCGCCATTTTTCCGTCGGCATGCCCGTAATGTTGGCCGTGCAGCTCCTGCTCGGCGCAGCGGTCCAGCTCTGGCTGTGAAACATCCGGCACGCACTGCTGTCTTATATACGGGATTTCGGTTGCAAAATATCCGTCTATACGATAGAATATAATTACTCTGGCTGTGCTCTCCGGGCGCAGCCGCTGAACAGGAGCAGAGAGCATGAAACAAAGACAAAGCCGCGGTCTGATGCCGTGGATCCTGACGCTGCTGTGCGCCGTACTTCTCACGGTATGGGTGCTCGGCAGTATGCCCGCCGCCCCGAAGGAGGGCGCGGCCGTCGCCGCTGGCACGGCCTATCTGGACAGCGCGGCCGCAAAGGACGCCTCCGCCATCGCCGAAACGCTGCGCGAGCGGGAGAAGCAGCGCCGCGCGGAGCTGCTGGCCCAGCAGAAGAAGGAGGAGCGCGATGCCCTCGTTGCAAAGATCACGAGCGGTGAGCTGGACATCTGGTCCATGTTCGACAGCTACGTCATCCTCGGCGATTCCCGCGCCGTCGGCTTCTATTACTTCGATTTTCTGGAAAAGAGCCGCGTGCTGGCGGACGGCGGAAACACCATCCGCGACGTCGCCGCGCACATGGACGACATCCGCGCCCTGCAGCCGGACTATGTCTACCTGTGCTACGGTCTGAACGACATCAGCATTGGCTATTGGGACACGAAGGAGGAGTATGTCGCGGAGCTGCTGCAGGTCGTCGCCGACCTGAAGGAGGCCCTGCCCGGCGTGACGGTCGTCGTCAGCTCCATCCTGCCCGCGCAGGACCCTGCTTTTGAGAAGAGCTCGAAATGGCGCAATATCCCCGAGTGGAGTGAGGCCGTCGGCGCGGCCTGCGCCGAAAACGGCATTCCCTTTGCGGATAATACCGAGATCTGCCAGACCTATGCCGATCTCTGGCAGCCGGACGGCATCCACGTCCGCCCGGAATTCTACCCCTATTGGGCTGCCAATCTGATCCTTGCCGGGCTGGACAGCCCCGCAGAAGCGGAGGATGCGACAAATGAAACAGAAAACGATCCTGCTTGAGCTGCTGCGCTGGCTGTGCGCAGGGCTTGCCGTCGTGTTCCTCGTGGTGAGCTTCCGGCAGGAGCCGGTCAGCTCGGCCGCCTTTGAGGATGTGGCCTCCGCCGTCACGGCAAGCATCGACCTGAGCGCCCTGCAGGAGGGCAGCGTGCAGATGGTCAAGCGCCTGTACGGCCTGAATCCGTCCGATTTTGACGGTTGCCTGCTCTATTACCCGCAGACAAACATGGAGGCCGAGGAGCTGCTTCTGCTCAAGCTGCGCGATACGTCGCAGCAGGAGGCTGTCCGCGCCGCCGTGGAGGCCCGGCTCGAAACGCAGAAGACCAGCTTCGACGGCTACGGCCTGGAGCAGTATGACCTGCTGACGAATCATTCCATTCTGGATATCCGGGGCAACTACGTTCTGTTCGTCGTCCATAAGGACGCCGCTGCCGTGCAGCAGGCGTTCCGCGGCGCGCTGTAAGGAGGGGAAGCTATGGCATTCAGTACACTCGTCTTCCCGTTCGTATTCCTGCCCGTCAGCCTCATCCTGTATTTTGTGCTGCCGAAGCAGCTGAAAAATGCCGCCCTCGTTGTGTGCAGCCTCGTGTTCTTCGCCTGGGGAACGCCGGAATACCTCGTCCTCATGGTGCTGGACATCGCGTTCCACTATTTTGCGGGCCGTGAGCTGGCGCTTCAGAAAGCGCGCGGCCGGAGCGGGCGGTTCGTGCTCGTCTCGTCCGTGCTCGTGAATCTTCTGCTGCTGGGCTTCTTCAAATACTACGGCTTCCTTGTGGACAATCTCAACGCCCTGCTCGGCACGGCGCTGCGCGCCCGGGAGCTGCCGATGCCCATCGGCGTGTCGTTCTTCACGTTCTCGCTGCTGTCCTATCTGTTCGACGTCTACCGCGACCGCGCGCCCGCTGCGCGCAATGTGCTGGACTTCAGCCTGTATGTCACGTTCTTCCCGAAACTCGTCTCCGGCCCCATCGTGCAGTATGCCGAGATGGAGCCGCAGCTGCGCGACCACCCCGTCACGCGCGAGGGCTTCGGCTCGGGCGCGCGTCTGTTCCTCATCGGCCTTGCAAAAAAGGTCCTGCTGGCCAACACGCTCGGCACGACGTTCTATGCGCTCTCCGCCCTGCCGATGACGCAGCTTTCCACGCTGAGCGCGTGGCTCGGCGCGGTGTGCTATGCGCTGATGCTCTACTTTGACTTCAGCGGCTATTCGGACATGGCCATCGGCCTTGCCTCGATGTTCGGCTTCCGCTTCGGCAAGAATTTTGACTATCCCTATGTCTCGCAGAGCATCACGGAATTCTGGCGGCGCTGGCATATCTCGCTCGGCGCGTGGTTCCGCGACTATGTCTATATTCCCTGCGGCGGCAGCCGCGCCGGGACGGTACGCACCATCGCGAACCTGCTGCTCGTCTGGCTTCTGACCGGCATCTGGCACGGCGCAAACTGGACGTTTCTGCTCTGGGGCGTTTATTACGGCGTGCTGCTCCTCCTCGAAAAATTCGTGCTGCGGCGCGCGCTGGAGCACCTGCCCGGCCTGCTGCGCCATGTGCTGACGCTGCTGCTCGTGCTCATCGGCTGGGTATTCTTCTTCTCGTCCTCGCCCGCCGCGGCCTTCGGCTGGATCGGGCGGATGTTCGGCAGCGGCAGTGCGCTCGTCGACGCCACGGCGAAGTATTATCTGGCAGGCTGCTGGCCCCTGCTGCTCGTGGGCGCGATCGGCTCGTTCCCCGTCGTCTCGCATGTGGGCGGCAATCTGCTGCGCCGCAATAAGGCCTGGCAGGCCTTCTCCGTGGTGCTGTTCCTGGCGCTGCTGCTTTTGTGCATCGCCCTGATGATGAACGACACCTATTCCACCTTCCTGTATTTCCAGTTCTGATCGGAGGCGATGGTTTTGGAAGAACACAGAAATCCGCGCCGCTCCCGGCGGCTTGCCTACCAGCGCGCCCGGCTGCAGCAGGGCCTTCTTATGAGCGTCATCCTGCTCGGGACCATTCTCTGCCTGACGCTCGGCAGCCTGCTCACCCCGGACCGCACCTATTCCGACAGCGAGAACCGCAAGCTGGCCCAGTTCCCGAAGCTGAGCTGGTCCGCCGTGAAGGACGGCAGCTGGTTTTCCGATCTGGAGTCCTACACGGCCGATCAGTTCGCCGGCCGCGATTTCTGGATCGCGCTGCGGCTCCGGTTCCTGAAGCTCACGGGGCAGAAGGAGTCCAACGGCGTCTACCTCTGCAGCGACGACTATCTCATGGAGCCGCCCGCCGATCCGCCGCAGGACAGCCGCAATGTGGAGGCCATCAACGCCTTTGCCGCGCGCCACACGGACCTGCGGCTGAACATGGCCGTCATTCCGAACGCCGCGTGCATTCTGGCGGACAAGCTCCCAAAAAATGCGCCGGTCCGCGACCAGAGCGCCGACCTGACTGCGCTGGCGGGCAGCCTGCAGGGCATTTCGTTCCTTGACGTCTCGGCTGCACTTTCCGCTCACACGGACGGGCAGCTCTATTACCGCACGGACCACCACTGGACGAGCCTCGGCGCGCGCTATGCCTTTGAGGCCATGGCAGCGCAGCTCGGCATCTCGCAGCCCATCCGGAATTACGACACCTATACCGTCTCCACCACGTTCGAGGGCACGCTGGCCTCCCGCAGCGGCAGCCACGCCGCCTATGACACCGTGGAGCTGTATGTTCCGCAGACGGACGTGGAATACTACGTTTCCTACGGCGATGCCGCAGAGACGTCCGCCACGATCTACGACCGCAGCGCGCTGGATCAGAAGGACAAATACACCGTGTTCTTCGGCGGCAACTACCCCCGCGTGGACGTCTATACGACGGCCGAAACCGGCAAGACGCTGCTGCTGTTCAAGGACTCCTATGCCAACTGCCTCATGCAGTTCCTCTATCCCTATTACGACCACATCATTCTCATCGATCCGCGGTATTATTATGACAACGTCGAGTCCGTCATCTCCCGCGAGCAGGTCACGGACGTGCTGTTCCTCTATAACGCAAACACCTATTTTGAGGATACCTCGCTGGCCGATGTGCTGAATGTCTCGGAGAACTGAAGAAACCGCGAAGGGCGTGCAGCTCGAAAGCTGCACGCCCTGTTTTTTTACATGTTCTGCAATTTCGCTTGCAGGAGTGCGGCTGTCAGATCCGGCGCGGCACTGCCGAGCCGCGCGGGTTGACGTCAAAAACGTAACTGCCTTCCCGAGATTGCCACGGCCCCGCTGGGGCCTCGCAATGACAATCTGTGGGCCGTTTCCGATCTAGCGCACGAACTCCATACCGCCGTCGCGGATGCGGATGGTGCAGGTCTCTCCGGCAGAGAAATCCATAGAGTCCATCGACCCTTCTTCGAGGAAGCTTTTAAACTCCACGGTAAACGCGGCGTCCTGCGCAGTGAGATACAGCTTTCCGCCTTTCCGCACATAGCGGATATGGCTTTCCCCACTGCCGGTCACCTCCAGATAGAACTCTTCGATGGAAAAAAACCGTATGCTGTATTCCATATTCTCGCCCGTGGTCTCAACGCCAGAGTCGGTAAATATGGTCCTTTGGACCCCACTCCCGAGTACGGCCCACCCGCCCAGATCGCTGCCGACGCTGATGAAAGAATCCGGACCTGCATTCTCAAGGGAAGCCTCGAGCCTTTTGCTGTACGGAACTGTCAGAGAAAAATATGAAGCGCTGAAACCACCGATCGACGCATCTATGACCTGCATATCTCCGCTGTAATTCGTACCTTCGCACTCCAGCGTCTCTCCCTCTGCATTCTTGAACCAACACTTTCCGTGACTCTCAAACGAAACCAGCATCTCCTCCGGCACCGGGTGCTGCTGCCGGTATTCGCAGACAGCGGAAAAAGCGACAAGCAGGCAGAGAAATACGACCAGTAAAATCGGGATCGC
>NZ_JBBMFF010000182.1:0-18695 GCF_040096185.1 Faecousia intestinalis
TCGCAAACGTGCGAAGGGCACGCCTGCGGCGTGCCCTTCGTGCGCTGCAGCGAGCCGCTGCCCCATTCAAACGAGAGCCCAGTGAAACGGGTCTCGTTTGAGAGCTTGTCAAAAATCCTTTTTTGACAAGCTCAAGGGCAGGGTCGTTTGGCCCTGCCCGCCGTTTTTTATTTCCCGCATTTGCCGCAGCTGCAGCAGGCCGCGCCGTTTTCCGCCGTGCGGCAGCGGCGCTTGCGATACTCCGTCGGCACCTCGCCGTAGACCTCGCGGAATGCCTCGGTAAAGCGGCTCTGGCTCTCATAGCCGACGGCCTTGGCAATGGCCGCGATGTCGTCCTGCGTCTGCGTCAGGCGTGCGGCGGCCGCCTCCATGCGGTGCTGCTTCATATGCTGCGCGATGGACGAGCCGTAAACGCGCTTGAAGGCGCTTTTCAGCGTCGTTGTATTCATCAGGAACTCGCGCGACAGTGCCTCGATCGTGATGCGCTCGGAAAGATGCTCCGTGAGATAGGTGTGCACGCGGCGGATGATCTCCTCCTGCGAGGCCTGAAAGTCCACGGTCTTCTCCGGACAGGCGATCTCCATGACGCGCTCAACGATCTCGTGCAGCAGACGGCTCTCCTCCGTGTCTGCCGCGCGGTAGTAGACCTCCTTGCCGTCGCGGCGGCTGATGAGCAGGCCGCTCTCCGTCAGGGAGCGCAGATGGTGCGACACGGCCGGGCTGGACATCTCCAGCATGGCGGCCAGATTGATGACGCATGCCTCCTGATGGCTGAGCAGCCAGAAAATGCGCACGCGCGTCGGGTCGCTGAGCTGCTTGAATACCTCGGCGGCAGCCGCAAAATGCGCCACCTGCATGACCTCCTGATGCAGGCTTGCCGCCTGAGACGACGTGCCGTGGTCGTGGGGAAGCTGAAATTCTGCCATAGTCTCTCTCCGTTCTCCGTTTTGGAAATTCCGTTCGCCCGTTCCGAAACAAGACGGCCGAACCGCTTGCATTTTGGGTCCGCATCCAGTATACTACAGTCACAACGATTAAGCAAGCATTGAATCGTTCCAATACTCATTCCTTCCGGAGCGCCGCTGGCGCGCAAGGAAAATTTTCAGGAGGTTTATCATGAAGAAAACGTATCCGATCGAAGTTGACTGCGCAAACTGCGCAAACCTGATGGAGCAGGCCACGAAGAAAACCGAGGGCATCGCCGACGCGACCGTGAATTTCATGACGCAGAAGATGATCGTGGAGTTCGCTGAGGGCGCCGATCCCAAGGATGTCATGAAGCGCGTTCTCAAGGCCTGCAAGAAGGTCGAGCCGGACTGCGAGATCGAGCTTTGACCCTCCCGGCGGCGCATCGCAAGATACGCCGCCTTTTCCTTTGGGGTGACCTCTAAATCGATCTGCGGCGGTGGATGACGGAGCTTTTTCGCCAATCCATCGGTTTGGAAGGTTTGTGGTACACAAAGTACAACTGCACCTTCCAAACCTCGCCTTGACAAAAAAGTCTCTCGCCGTCCACTCTTGCAGATTGATTTCGAGTTCCCCTTCCCTTTTGAAAAATAGAAAATCAGAAAGAGAGGTAAACCGAGCATGAACAAAAAGCAGAAAAAAATGCTCATCCGCATCGCGATCACGGCAGTCATGCTCATCGCGCTTGCATTCCTCCCCCTGACCGGCATCTGGCGGCTCCTGGCCTATGTGGCCGCCTACCTCGTCATCGGCTACGATATCCTCCGCAAGGCAGGCATCGGCATCATCCACGGCCGCGCCTTCGACGAGTGCTTCCTGATGGCTATCGCCACGCTCGGCGCGTTCTTCCTCGCCGTTTGGACGAAGAGCGGCGACTACGTCGAGGGTATCTCCGTTATGCTGTTCTACCAGATCGGCGAGCTGTTCCAGAGCTACGCCGTCGGCAAGAGCCGCCGCAACATCAGTGCGCTGATGGACATCCGTCCCGATTACGCCAACATCGAAAAGGACGGCAAGCTCGAGCAGGTCGACCCGGATGAGGTCGCCGTCGGCAGCATCATCGTCGTGCAGCCCGGCGAAAAGGTCCCGCTGGACGGCGTCGTCGTCAGCGGCAATTCCACCCTGAACACCAGCGCCCTGACGGGCGAGAGCCTCCCCCGCGATGTGGCCGAGGGCAACGAGATCATCAGCGGCTGCATCAACATGAGCGGCGTTCTGAAAATTCGTACCACAAAGGCCTTCGGCGAATCCACGGTCTCGAAGATCCTTGACCTTGTGGAGAACGCCAGCTCCCGCAAGTCCCGCTCCGAGGCGTTCATCTCCCGCTTTGCCCGCATCTACACGCCTGCCGTATGCATCGGCGCGGTGCTGCTGGGCGTTGCCGTGCCGCTGCTGCGCATGGCCTTCGGCGCAGACGCGCAGTGGGTCGACTGGGTCTACCGCGCGCTGACCTTCCTCGTCGTGAGCTGCCCGTGCGCCCTTGTCATCAGCATTCCCCTGAGCTTCTTCGCCGGCATCGGCGGCGCAAGCAAGGAGGGCATCCTCATCAAGGGCTCAAACTATCTGGAGGCCCTTGCCGCAACGAAGGTCGTCGTGTTTGACAAGACCGGCACCCTGACGCAGGGCGTGTTTGAGGTCACGGCCGTCCACCACAACGAGCTGGACGCCGATAAGGTGCTGGAATATGCCGCACTGGCCGAATGCGCCTCCTCTCACCCCATCAGCAAAAGTCTGCAGAAGGCCTATGGAAAGCCGATCGACCGCAGCCGCGTTACGAATGTCGAGGAGATCAGCGGCCACGGCATCACGGCGACCGTTGACGGCCACAGCGTCGCCGCAGGCAACGCCAAGCTCATGAAGAAGCTCGGCATCGAATACCACGACTGCCACTGCGTCGGCACGATCATCCATATGGCGGTCGACGGCGCCTACGCCGGTCACATCGTCATCTCGGATATTGTCAAGCCGCACTCCGCCGAGGCCATTGCCCGCCTCAAGAAGTCCGGCGTCTCCAAGACCGTCATGCTCACGGGCGACGCGCGCCGCGTAGCCGAGCAGGTCGCAGGCGAGCTGGGCGTCGACGAGGTCCGCAGCGAGCTTCTGCCGGGCGACAAGGTCGCCGAGGTGGAAAAGCTGCTGGCAGAAAAGTCCCCGAAGACCAACCTCGCCTTTGTCGGCGACGGCATCAACGACGCACCCGTTCTGACCCGCGCGGATATCGGCATCGCCATGGGTGCCATGGGCAGCGACGCCGCCATCGAAGCCGCAGACGTTGTGCTGATGGACGACGATCCCCTGCAGATCGCCAAGGCCATCCGCATCTCGCGCAAGTGCATCGGCATCGTGCGGCAGAACATCGTGTTCTCCCTCATCGTGAAATTTGCCTGCCTTGCCCTGACGGCCGCCGGTATCACGAACATGTGGGCCGCCATCTTCGCCGACGTCGGCGTGATGATCCTCGCCGTGCTCAACGCCATCCGCGCCCTGCGCGTCCACAATCTCTGAGTTGAAATGATCCCCAAAAAATTCCGGGCCTGCTGCATTTTTTGGCAGCAGGCCCGGATGTTTTTACCGGTTATTTTAAGGCAGCTCCGTCATAGAACGCGCGGCCGACGACCGCGCCGAGGCGGACATAGGTCTTGTTGAACGAATCATAGGTGATGGGCGCGACCTTGTCCACGTCGACCTTGCCCTCCGGCGTGAGATAGGCCTCGTCCACGCTGACGTTCACGATCTCGCCGACGAGGCGGCAGCTCTCGGGGTCATAGCTCACGACGCGGCAGGAAACGGCGATGGGCAGCTCATCGATGCAGGGCGCGTCGACGAATTCGGACTTTGTGGCATGGAAGCCGGCGCGGGCGAACTTGTCCGGCACCTGGTTGCCGGACACCAGCCCGACATAGTCGCAGGCAACAACCTGCTCCGCCGTGCCCATGCTGACGGTAAACGCGCCGCGGGCCAATAGGTCCTTCACCGTGCGGTGCGACGGACTGACGCAGAACGACAGCTCCTGATCATCGCTGATGCCGCCCCAGGCGGCGTTCATGGCGCAGGGCGTGCCGTCCTCGCCATAGGCAGCCAGAATGAACACCGGCTGCGGATAAATGCTTGCATGTGCGCCAAAATTCTTTCTCATAAAGAAAAGCACTCCTTCTAAATATCAAAATTCGCAAAGCAGGCAGAAGCTGCTCCGGCGGCAGGTCAGCAGGCCGTCCCGCTGCATTTTGGACAGCTCATTGGACAGTGCGCTGCGTTCCACATTCAGATAATCGGCAAGCTGCTGGCGGTCGAATGGGATCGTAAAGCTGCGGCTCCCCGCCCGCCGCGCCTGCTCGCCAAGGTAGGACAGCAGCCGCGCACGAATGGTGCGCGGGCCGGTGTGCAGGCTGCGCCGGGAAAGCGCCAGATTTTTCTGCGCCAGCGTCCCGACGAGATTACGGATGATGCGGCTGTGGTGCTCGCAGGTGCTCGTGCACTGCGTCAGGATGCGCCTTGCGTCGAGGAAGAGCACCTCGCAGGCCTCGCTGGCCACGACGTCGACAAGCAGCGGCTCATCCGATGCACAGGCATAGGCCTCCGCAAACAGGTCGCCGGGCTCCGCGCGCCCGAGCAGCGTGACCGCGCCCTGCATGTCCGTGTGCTCGATCAGGACGCTCCCCGTGAGCACCAATCCCATATACCGCGTAGGCTCCCCCGCCCGCAGGATCCGTTCCCCGCGCGCAAAACGCCGGGGCGACGCGCCGAGGCAGGGCAGCATGGCCGCGATCTCCTCCGATGTTGCCCCGCGGAACAGCGGCGAGGCCAGCAGCGCAGCATCCTTCATTCTTTCTTCCTCTGTTGGTATTCCAACATACTTTCTCTTGTATTTGGGGTATGCTATCTGGTAACAGGGTCATGCAAACGCGCGGCCGGAAGGAGGATCATTATGGCTATTCTGAAAAACATCGCGCAGGAGCAGGTGCTCCCGCTTGCACAGCAGGTCGAGGCCGAGGCCGGGCAGATCGTCAGCAAGACGCTTGCCCAGAATGACGCCGTCAGCATCACGCTGTTCGCCTTCTCCAAGGGCGAGGAGATCAGTACACACGCCTCCGGCGGCGACGCAATGGTGCTCGTGCTCGAGGGCCGCGGCCGCTTTACCATCGACGGCAGAGAGCATTTCTGCTCCGCGGGCGAGAGCATCGTCATGCCCGCCGGGAAGCCCCACGCGGTCTATGCCGCCGAGGACTTCAAGATGCTGCTGACCATCGTGTTCCCGCAGAACTAAACCCGCACCCCGCCGAACGTGTAGTCGTAGAGGCCGCTCCACGGCAGCTCCCCGCGGATGCAGGGCAGATACTCCGTGATGAGCGTGACCGCCTGCGGCACGGCCTCGTCAAACAGGCGCTGCAGGACCGCATTGCTCTCGGTGCACTTTGGGTTTGGCTCGTAATTCACGATCATGCCGTGCAGGCCGTGGTACGCGCCGGCAAGGCGCATGCCGGTATACAGCGCCGTGCGCTTGGCACGGCCCGGCGCAAGGAACAGTGCGTTGCCCCGCAGGAACGTCCGGATCGCCCGCTCCGTCTGCCGGGGCGTCAGCTCATCCGGCAGCAGCTCCGCCATCACGGCCGCGCTGCGCGCCGAAGCATGCAGGTGGCCCGTCAGGCTCGTGCGGATCGGGTCCAGCCCGGCCTGCACCAGCAGGCTGCGGTCAAATTCGACCTCGATCTCCGTGTGAGCGACGCCGCTGCGCGCGATCTGCCCGGCGATATAGCCGTGGCAGGCGCGGTCCAGCGCAAAGTGGCACAAAAAACCATAGAGATACGCCGTTTCCGGCGCCGGAAACTCCAGCGCGGCCAGCTTCTCCCCTGCGGGGCGGAAGAAGGCCGCGCCGCTTTGTTTGTGCATCCGGTGGCCGAGGCGGCTGACGCGCCCGAGCAGCGGATGGTCAAAGAACAGAATATCCGGGCCATGCAGCCCAATGGAAAACAGATTCTGCTCCGGCCAGAGCAGCGACTGCATTTCCTGCGGCAGCGCCGCAAGCACCTCCCTGCCGAAGCAGAAGTGTGCATAAGTTGATGGCATGACGTCCACCTCGAAATCTGGAATCTGTGCATAGCATACCACATTCCGGCAGTTTTGAAAAGCGTTTTTCGTGCAGGGCCCCTGTTTGTTTTCAAATCCTTCACAGTTCTGACATTTGATTTTCACGCCGCTTTATGATATACTTATTGTTTAGAAAAACACATGTGAGGGTACCCGTTATGAAACACTGCTATCGGGCGGGCATCGACATCGGCTCAACCACCGCAAAGCTCGTTATTCTGGACGAACGCGGCGTCCTGTGCTATGGCGATTACCGCCGCCACTGTGCGCACACGCAGGAAACACTTGCCGAGCTGCTGGAGGACGCCTGTGCAAAGCTCGGTCCCTGCGACCTGCGCCTGAAGATCACCGGCTCCGGCGCCATCAACCTCGGCAAGGCCCTGAACATCGGCTTTGTGCAGGAGGTCGTTGCCGTGGCCTCCAGCCTGCAGGCCATTGCCCCGCAGACGGACGTCGCCATTGAGCTGGGCGGCGAGGATGCCAAGATCATCTACTTCCGCGGCGGGCTGGAGGAGCGCATGAACGGCGTCTGCGCAGGCGGCACCGGCTCGTTCATCGACCAGATGGCCGCGCTCCTGCAGACGGACGCCGAGGGGCTGAACCGCGCCGCAGCAGACTATCACGAGCTCTATCCCATCGCCGCGCGCTGCGGCGTGTTCGCCAAGTCGGATATCCAGCCGCTCATCAACGAGGGCGCAACGCTGCCGGATCTGGCAGCCTCTATTTTTCAGGCCGTCGTCAATCAGACGATCTCCGGCCTTGCCTGCGGCAAGCCCATCCGCGGCTGCGTCGCCTTCCTCGGCGGCCCGCTGCACTTCCTGCCGGAGCTGAAAAAGGCCTTCATCCGCACGCTGCACCTGACGCCGGAGAATATCGTCGATCCCGACAACTCCCATCTGTTTGCTGCCATGGGCGCTGCCCTCGAGGCGGGCGATGCCGAGCCGGCAGATGCCGCAGCGCTTGCCGCAAAGCTGCGCTCCGGCGTACAGATGGCCTTCGAACTCAAGCGTCTGCCGCCGCTGTTTGCGGACCGCGCAGAATATGACGCCTTCCGCGCTCGCCATGACCGCGCGCAGGTTCATAAGGTAGCGCTTCATCCCGGCCGGTGCTTCCTCGGCATCGACGCGGGCTCCACCACAACAAAGCTTGCCCTCATCGACGAGGACGGTGCGCTGCTGTGGTCGTTTTACGCCAACAATCAGGGCTCACCGGTGCAGACGGCCATGCACGCCATGCGCCTGCTCGGTGAACAGCTCCCGCCGGGCGCGGAGATCGCGCGCTCCTGCTCGACCGGCTACGGCGAGACGCTGCTGAAGTCTGCCTTCCTGCTCGATGACGGTGAGGTCGAGACCATCGCGCACTATGAGGCCGCTGCCTTCTTCGACCCGGACGTCGACTGCATTCTGGACATCGGCGGGCAGGATATGAAGTGCATCCGCATCCGCAATCACTCCGTGGATTCCATCCTGCTCAACGAGGCCTGCTCGTCCGGCTGCGGCTCGTTTATCGAAAATTTTGCCAATTCCCTCGGCTATACCGCCGCAGATTTCGCGCAGGAGGCACTGTTCGCCGCCCATCCCATCGATCTTGGCACGCGCTGCACCGTGTTCATGAACTCCAACGTCAAGCAGGCACAGAAGGAGGGCGCGACCGTGCAGGATATCTCCGCTGGCCTCGCCTACTCCGTCATCAAAAATGCGCTGTATAAGGTCATTAAGCTTGCCGATGCCCGCGACATGGGCCGCCATATCGTCGTGCAGGGCGGCACGTTCTACAATCAGGCCGTGCTGCGCGCCTTTGAGCGCATCGCGGGCGTCGAGGCCACCTGCCCGGATATCGCAGGCATCATGGGCGCGTTCGGCGCGGCCCTGATCGCCCGTGACCGCTGGACGGGGCAGCGATCGGCCATGCTCCCCATCGCGGACATTCTGAAGCTGCAATATACGACGCAGACCACGCGCTGCTCCGGCTGCGGCAACCGCTGCATGCTGACCATCAATGAATTCTCGAACGGCCAGCGCCACGTCACCGGCAACCGCTGCGAAAAGGGCCTCGGCGGCACGCCGAAGGAGAACCGTGCGCCGAATGTCATGGCCTATAAGCTCAAGCGCATGTTCGACTATCCCCCGCTGCCGGAGAAGGACGCGCCGCGCGGCCGCATCGGTATCCCGCGCGTGCTGAATCTCTATGAGAATTACCCGTTCTGGGCAACATTCTTCCGCCAGCTCGGCTTTTCCGTCCTGCTCTCGCCGCGCTCCACGCGCAAGATCTATGAGCTGGGCATGGAGTCCATCCCCTCAGAGTCGGAGTGCTATCCCGCAAAGCTGGCCCACGGCCATGTGCAGTGGCTCATCGACCACGGTGTCAGGACCATCTTCCACCCGTGCGTGTTCTATGAGCATCAGGAGACGCCCGGCGCACAGAACCACTTCAACTGTCCCATCGTCGTCTCCTACCCCGAAAATCTTAAAAATAACGTCGACGCCATCGGCGAGGACGGTGTGACCTATCTGCGCCCCTTCCTTGCCTTCACGGATGAGAAGACCGCCGCGAAGCGCCTGGCTGACTTCTGCAAAGAGACGTGGGGCATTTCCGCCTCGGAGACCCGTGCCGCCGTCCATGCCGCATGGCTCGAGCAGCAGCACGCAAAGACCGACATCCGCGCGCAGGGCGCGGCGGCGCTCGCGTGGATCGAGCAGAATCACGGCCGCGGCATCGTGCTGGCGGGCCGCCCGTACCACGTCGACCCGGAGATCAACCACGGCATCCCGGAGCTCATCGCCTCCTACGATCTGGCCGTGCTGACCGAGGATTCTCTTCCCATCGACTTCACGCCTGCCCGGCCGCTGCGCGCAAACGACCAGTGGGTCTATCACTCCCGCCTCTATACGGCGGCGGAGTTCGTCCGAACCCGCCCGGAGCTCGAGCTCGTCCAGCTCAACTCCTTCGGCTGCGGGCTCGACGCCGTCACGACCGACCAGGTCGCGGAGATTCTGGAGAAGAGCAACCGTCTCTACACCGTTCTGAAGATCGACGAGGTCTCGAATCTCGGCGCGGCGCGCATCCGCATCCGCAGCCTCATCGCCGCCATGGACCTGCGCGCCCGGCAGGGCATCCTCCCCACGGCAGGTCCCGTCCGCTATGAGCGTGCCGTCTTCACGGAGCAGATGCGCCGCGAGCACTGGACCATCCTCGCGCCGCAGATGTCCCCCATCCACTTCGATCTGCTCGGCCCGACGTTCCGCAAATACGGCTATCACATCGAAATTCTCGGCAACGACAACCGCAGCGCCATCGACACGGGCCTGAAATACGTCAATAACGACGCCTGCTTCCCCTCCATCACGGTCGTCGGCCAGATCATGAGCGCCATTCTGTCCGGAAAATACGACACAGATCATCTCGCCGTCGCCATGACGCAGACCGGCGGCTGCTGCCGCGCCAGCAACTATGTCGGCTTCATTCGCCGCGCGCTGGAAAAGGCCGGGCTCGGCCATATCCCCGTCATCTCCATCAATGCCAACGGCATGGAAAAGAATCCGGGCTTCCGCGCCTCTCCCGGCCTGCTGATGGATGCGTTCCGCTCGCTCGTCTACGGCGACCTGCTCATGCGCTGCCTGTACCGCGTACGGCCGTATGAAAAGGTCTCCGGCAGCGCGAACGCCCTGCACGCCAAATGGCGCGATCGCTGCGTCGCCTCGCTCACCAGCAGTCACGCCGGGCGGGACTACCGCCGCCTCTGCCGCGAGATCGTCGAGGATTTCGACGTGCTCCCGCTGGACGAGACGCTCCGCAAGCCGCGCATCGGCGTCGTGGGCGAAATTCTCGTCAAATACATGCCGCTTGCCAACAACCACCTCGTCGACCTGCTCGAGCGCGAGGGTGCGGAGGCCGTCGTGCCGGACCTCATGGACTTCATGAATTACTGCGTCTACAACGGCGGCTACAAGCACGAGTTCCTCGGCGGGAGCCTGGGCGGCGCGCTTGTCGGCCAGCTCGGCGTCAAGGCCATTCGTTACCTGCGCCGCCCGGTGCTCGACGCGCTCCAGGCCAGCCGCCGCTTTGAACCGCCTATGGAGATCGCGGACGTCGCCGAGCTGGCAAAGCCCTTCCTCTCCCTTGGCAACCAGTACGGCGAGGGCTGGTTCCTCACCGGCGAAATGGTCGAGCTCATCCGCATCGGCGTGCCGAACATCGTCTGCATCCAGCCCTTCGCCTGCCTGCCGAACCACGTCGTCGGCAAGGGCGTCATCAAGTCTCTGCGCCGCGCCTATCCCGAGGCCAATATCGTCGCCGTGGACTATGACCCCGGCGCATCCGAGGTCAACCAGCTCAACCGCATCAAGCTCATGCTCTCCACCGCACGCAAAAATCTGAACGCCCGGCCCGCCGACCCGCAGCCCGCTGCCGTCGTCTGACCGTCCCCGCGAAAAATCCGAAAAAAGCCAAAATAGTGCTTGCAAATTTCATCCGGATGTGCTATGATATCTAGGCAAAATGAAATCCGGGTGTAGCGAAGTTTGGTATCGCGCTTGAATGGGGTTCAAGAGGCCGCTGGTTCGAATCCAGTCACTCGGACCAAAAATCGGTGAGTTTCTGTCGAAACTTACCGATTTTTAATTTATTACGAAAAAAACCACTGGCCGGAAGGAGGCACTTCATAAGGAAGTGGCCTCCTTCGGCTTTTGTAATCAGCCGGAATGATTGAATTGTGGGTAAAATCAATCACATTGGAGGATTACAAAATGGAGAAGTACATCTACAACGAACAGAACGGACTTTGGTATCCACAAGAGTTAACCGACCGCATTTATCGCGGAAAGTATACTCCGTCTCCAGTAAGACGAGTTGAGATTCCCAAACCAGATAGCAAAGATGAGAAAATGAAGTATGTACGTCTGCATCTGGGTGAGCATATGCCTCTCGGACAGATTGAGAGAGAATATGGGATAGGAAATGCTCTTGTGGAAGCATGGGTCAAGAAATATCTGAAGGAAGGCGAGGATGCTCTGGAACCGCACAATGGCAATCCATATGCAGCACTGCATAGGAGCAAGTCACTGACAGAAGTGGAGCGTCTGCGACTTATGGTAGCAAAGCAGGAAGTAAAAATTGCGAGGCTAAAAAAGGGTACTGGTTGGAAGGAGCTGGTGCAAACAGGGAATACGTTACTGGCAGCGGAAAGACTACGAAGTTCTCGAAGAACTCAAAGTAAAATATCCAGTAGATTTTCTATGCAGAGTCATGGGGATCAACCGTTCCAGCCATTACAAATGGAAGGCGCGTCAAGGCCAGCTTAATGTCTCAATTCTTTTATTCTATGACTCTTTCCAAAAGTGAAAGGCAAATTGCCGCTACCGTTCCGGCGGCTTCTATTTGCAGATCGTTTTCTGCGGAAGCATCGAAAAGGATTTTTCCGGAAGCAGGGAATTCTTCGTCCGGCAGCCACAAATTGAACTTTATCGGAATGTGGGGCAAAAAAGAAAACAAAAAGGACAAATCAGATTTTTCCTGCAGTTCTGTTCCACCCAGCTTCGCAGCGGCTTCCCGGATTGCCTGAGGGTCATGCAGACCAATCCGGCTGATAATACGGTCATTATCCCGGTCAAAGCTTGTACCCTTTGCCAAGCCGCCGGAATGAAATTCGCTCAGGGCAAGGAATTTCCCCATGAGCGTAGTTCCTTTCGTATTTGCCAGATACTGCAAAATTGTCAGGTCGTGCCACATCTCCAGTGCCGGAGAAATCTGACATTCCGGCCAACTGATCCGAATAGGGATTCCCAAGGTTTCCGTGTCAAATGTCCTTCCATCCCAGCACAGTCCGGTCAGTACGGAAAGCTGAACAGGGTCTGCGCCTTCCAATTTCTGTCTGGCGGCAGAGCGCATCAATTCAAACTGTCTATTATTCTCCATCTTGCAAAAACTCCTGTAGGCCTGCCCGAATGAACCGGTCAATGGTCTGTTGTACGTTGTGCCAGTCCCGGCAATTGTTCTGAAGCATCAGCCGGTTAATGGTCAGGCAGCCGTGAATCTGGAAATAGAAAATGCTCTCTGCCTGCTCAAAGGTCAAATCGCTGTGCTGCATCAGATAACTGACAAAGCCTTCCTTGCTTTTGCCCGCCAGTTGTTTTATGATCCTTTCCGAGACAGTCTCATCCATAAACAGGGGCCAAAGCTCTTTATTCTCCTGTACCTTCTGGCAAAACGGATAGGTACAGGTTTCTTTTTGGGGACACAGTACATGACCTATGGTTTGACTCACGTCCGAGAAGGACTCCGTCACAATGTCGTCCAGCACATCATCTACATCAAAATAGTGGATGTAAAAGGTTCCTCGGTTGATGTCTGCCAGGCGGCAGAGCTCCGTCACGGTAATTTTGGAATAGGGCTTGATCCGCAAAAGCCCCATCAGAGCCTCCCGAATGACACTGCGCGTATACTTCGTCCGGCGATCTTTGGTGTTGATTTCTTTTCGCTGCAAAATATGACACCTTCCTCAACAGATTCTGGAAACTGTTTTGTTTCTGCACAGCTTCCAGAATCTGATTATTGTTAATCTGCTGACAATCAGTATAATGATATTGAAACAAAAAGTCAACAGGATGTCTACCAATTAACAACATGAGGAGGAAACTATGGCGAAGATTATTGCTGTAGCCGGAAAGGGCGGCGTCGGGAAAACCACGCTGACCGGTCTGATGATTCAATACCTGTGTAAGAACGGCAAAACACCCATTCTTGCGGTGGATGCGGATGCCAATTCCAATCTGAATGAGGTGCTGGGTGTGGAAGCTCCGCCCACCCTGGGAGAAATCCGGGAGGAAATCGAACGGGCAGGAATGTCACTAAATTCTCCCATTCCTGCGGGCATGGCCAAGGGTGACTACCTGCAAATGCGGCTGGAGGATGCCATTACAGAGGAAAAGGATTTTGACCTGATGGTCATGGGCCGCACCCAGGGCCAGGGCTGCTATTGCTTTGTGAATGGATTGGTGCAGACCCAAATTCAGCGACTGCAAGCAAACTACCCTTATCTTGTGGTGGATAACGAAGCGGGCATGGAGCATATTAGCCGTGGGCTGCTTCCCACCATGGATGTGGCAATTCTTGTCAGCGATTGCTCCCGCCGGGGCGTTCAGGCGGCGGGGCGGATCGCGGCACTGATGCAGGAACTGAACTTCAAGCCCAAGCAGATGGGATTGATCGTAAACCGTGCGCCGGATGGCAAACTGGATGCCGGCACTATGGACGAAATTCAGAAGCAGAGGCTGCACCTGTTTGGCGTAGTACCTCAGAGTGATGAGGTTTATCGCTATGACTGCGACGGAAAACCCACGGTTCAGCTGCCGGAGGATTCCCCTGTCCGGACGGCATTGGTGCGCATTTTACAGAACATCGGACTGTAAAGGAATAGGACCATGGAAAAAATCAACTATCTGGATCAATATGGTAGGAACAACTTGACGGAAAAGCCGTTGGAATACTATTTGGAAGCATTTGAAAAAACAGACCCATACAAAATCAGCCGCCGTTTAGGAATTCCATATGATCCCCTGCGCAAAGAATTCACCTTCTATTTTTTGGGTCAGACATATATCGCCCGCTGCTCAGATTTCCAGATTAACCCCGTTGATTCGGAGGACAACCTTTTTGGCAGAAACCCCAAGGCACGGATTCTTCTTCTGCGGTATTTGCTCTATTCCACTGTATATTTCCCGGATGGGGAGTTTAAATCCTACCGGGAATTTCCATCCGGGGAACTGTACTATGACGTTTTTCGCGGAAGGTGCATCCAACGGCTGCTCAGGATCTATTCGGGGCGGATTCCGGATTTCAAGGAAGCGGCTGTCAAGCTGGGAGGAATTCTGATCCCCGGTGGAGATGCCGCGGTTGAATTGGAGCTGTTTGACAATCTTTATATTCGCTTTCTTTTATGGGAGGGAGACGAGGAATTTCCTGCGTCCAGTCAGATCCTGTTTTCCAGTAATTTCCCGGCGGCATTTTCCGTCTACGATTTAACGGAGATCGTAGAAATTATTTTAGGTGTTATGAAGGAGAAAGAGGTACAGAAATGATCAACTGTCAGGAAGCCAGAAATGCCATCACAATTCTGGAAGTGGAATGTCCACAATGTGGAGACAGCGTTGAGGTGTTTGTCAAGGACGGTGTGGTCTGCACCGATTCGGTCTGCACCGAATGCGGCAATATCATTGAGCAGTCCACACCCATTGGAGATATGAAATGCGTTTAGCCGGAATTCAACAATTTCTGAAAGAACATCACCTTCCCTTTTAATACTGGGAAGAGGATGACTGCGGCAGTATTGAATTTGACCATCGTGGGCTTCACTATCATATTTGGGAATTTCCCGAACCAGAGCGTGGCGCACAGAGCAATGTTCGCATTGCAGGTCGTAGTGAGGAGTTTGGCGACAATTACGAAGAAGTGATTTTAGGGATTCTCAAGACATGGGAGGAATTTTGATGAAAATAACCGTATGCGGCAAGGGCGGCTGCGGAAAAAGCACCGTGACTACACTCCTTGCAAAAGAATTGGCTCGCATGGAAAAAAGGGTGCTGGTAGTGGACTCCGATGAATCCAATTTCGGTCTGCACCGTCAGTTGGGTGTCGAGTTGCCCAGAGATTTTACCGAATATTTTGGCGGCAAGGATAAAGCCTTCAAAACCATGATGACCTCCGGCATTCTGGACTCTATGAAGCTTTCTGCCTTTGCCAAGAAGTTTTTCTCCGAAGATTTCACCATGGCAGATATCCCAGAGGAATATTACAGTGAAAAAGGCGGAGTAAAGCTCATGTCCAGCGGAAAGATTCACAAAGCCAATGAGGGCTGTGCCTGTACCATGAACAGCATTCTGGAGCAGTTTGTTGCTCATCTGACCCTTGCGGAGGATGAAATTGCACTGCTGGATATGGAAGCCGGTGTGGAGCATTTTGGCAGGGGTACGGATAACTCCGTGGACGGCATTCTGATGATCGTAGACCCATCCTTTGAATCCCTGCGGCTGTCCGCCAAAATTGCGGATTTAAGCACGAGCATCGGCAAGCCCATCTGGTTTTGCCTGAATAAGGTGACTGAAGAAGCTGCGCAGATGATGGAAGAGGAAGTCGGTAAACATGGAGCGATTATTGGCAGAATGCCGCTGGATCACGATCTTGCTCTTGCAGGTCTCACCGGTACAGAGCTTCAAATGACAATTGCTCCAGTCCGTGAAATGGCCCAGTTTTTGATCCATTAACCAGAAGATATCGTTCTTGATTCTATCTAAGGAAATCATGATAAACTTAGAGCGTGCATCCACACTGAAGCTGCCTTTTGCGGCAACCGAGGATAGGATCGTCCGGATACAGGCCGAGGCCATATCGGATATTGAATAGGACTCCCAGAATTGTTGCTTCTGCATTCCGTGCAGTTTTCTCGCATTCGGAATGCGACGTATGCTTTGTAATGATATTTATCGCGCATCTGTCAAAAAATTATTTGAAATTTTTTGAAAAAACATGTCAGGAATGCGTTTCTGAAGACATATATAGGGTGAAGGGCATCCGAGTGTGGGTACCCGCGCAGGCCACGAGGCAGGGCCGCGCGGATATCGGAACCGCCCTCCTTTTCCCCGCTGTCCTTCCCGCGGTTTTTGACACCCGGGGCAGGCAAGGCGGCGGGGTCTCCCCTGCGCGGCCGGTCTCTTTCCCCCGGCTGCGCAGGGGTCTTCTCTCAGCTTGCCAAAAAAGTCCTTCGGGATCTCGCTGCGTTCAGAATCGCAAATAGAGTTTTGAAGCATTTTGTTTTGCAATTCTGCCGCCGCGGGTCATTAACGTGAAAAGGCACCTTTAAGAATTATTTTTCGATTTTTTCAAAGATATCTTTTCTTTTCTATGCGATTATGATATACTATTTTAATATGTATTTTGTTTTTTTGCAACTCGTAACATTATATTAACCACAAGAGGGGCGTGCAGCATATGGAGCATCGGCATATCCCTGCCGCAAAGGACGGCAGCATTCCCGACGCGAAAACGCGTTTTCGGCGCGGGCAGGACATTTTTCTGGAGGACGTATGGTACGGCCGCTGCGCGATCTGCGGCGAGCTGATCCGCCCGCCGAAGCTGTGGTACTGGTACCGGAACGGCCTTTTTCTGCTTCCCGCTGCAGCGTATTTTCCGATCCTTATCTGGCTCCTCAACCTGGCTGTCAGGACTGACGGTCCGGCATATCTGGCTTTCGTTCTGCTTCTGCTCACCTGCTTGTCACTCTTCGCGATCAGCGAGCTGATCGAGCGTGCCATTCTGACCTTCGGGCGGTGGCAGGAGTTTCCCACGGGTCTGAAAGCCAAACAGCTGCAGTTTCGCAGCGACCGAAAAAGCCAAAAGCGGATTTTCATTTGGTTTGGCATTTCTTTGACTTTCTATTTTGCCTATTTTGCGCTGATCTGCTTTTTCCGTCGCTGACAACGCCGTATGCCCCCCTCCCCGCAGCAGTAACTTCCGGCAGAAAGAAAGGAGCACCCTGCGATGAAGCTTGATTCTCCCGAAGCCCCAATCGCGCTCAGCCCGGTGTGGTTCGTGTGAGCACCGGAGGATGTAAAAAATGACAGAGATCGATGTGATCATGGGGATGCTGGACTGGAACAACAGCGCCGAGGAGCAGGCCGCCGGACTTGCGCAGGCGGCGCAGGTGGAAAACTTTCAAGTCTTTTTGCAGCCCTGCACGGAGCACTACAACAAAAACGTGTGGGACAATTGCGCAAAAGCTCTGGCAATGCGGTCGGATGCGGAATTAGACGCCTGTTTGGAAAACCTGTTGGCATGGCTGCGCGACATGAATTGGCCGGGCGCTTTTCTCATCCTCGAAAGGCTGCAGGCTTTTCAGAACTCGGCGGCACTCCATCGGGCGATCGCGGGAAGTCTTCTGTGCGCGCAGGCGCTTGGGGACGAGGTATGGGAGGAGAATCTCAGAAAACTGCAAAATTGTGAAAACACGATATCTACATAGGATGAGAGGAGGCCCCACATGCGCGAAGTTGATCTGGAACTGGATTATTGTCCCAAATGCGAAGCGGAGGAAACGCAGGACCCATTTCCTGCACAGGAACACTGCTTTTTTAACTCATTTGCAACGGTCGTGCAGTGCACAAAATGCGGAACGCGTTATGTTCCATCGCCCAAATCGGGAGTGATCATCACTCTGAACTGCTGTCTGTGGTTTTGGGTGAGTTTTTACTTGAGCAACAGCTGGCACTCTCCGGTGGCAACGATTGTGTTATTCCTGCTTGCCTTTCTGCAGTATGCCTTTGTCGGAATTTTGCTTCGCCGCTTCGGAACGTGGCGTCCGATTTCCGGAAATAAGCCCTTGGAACAGCAGGAATATCTGCTGCCCACGATCGTCTGGTCCATGCTCACGGCGCTGGGGCTGTCCCTGCTGGTGTTTGCCGTGACGGCCCTGATGCGATAAAGGAGGGATTCTTATGGAATTAAGCAGCTGCCCGCAATGCTCCGCCAAGCGGAATATCCCGCTCTCATTCAGCTTTTTTCTGACAAACCGGTTCCATCTGGCTCTTTCCTGCAGCCACTGCGGCGCGAGATATGTGCCCACGATGCTGCAGCGTATCGTACAGCTGATTCTACTGCTGGCGTTCAGCATTGGTTGTGGACTTCTTTACACGCCGCTCCTGCGGCTGGAATTCACCCTTTCTGCGGTTGGGACCTTCCGACTGCTGCCTCTTTGGGTGCTTGTAGTCCTGCTCGTGCTTGCACTGGCGCACTGGCTCCCGCTTCGCGTTCTGCCGTGGAAAAAGCTGGAAAGTACAGCCGCGTTCCACCGTGGACGATCGGTCTCTTTCTTTATCATTTCGATTGCGATTTCCTTTCTGGTAACAATGCTGATCAGCTTTCAATTTGCACCGGAAGCCCTGATGAGAGCGCTGTATTGATATCATTTTCGTTTGCCGGAGGCTGCTATGACATTTCAATACTATCCGCCGCAATTGCTGCAGAAGGCGCGGGAAACATATTGGGGTGAGCTTGCATGGCACGTCTGTGATATTCCGGATGTGCTGGAATACGCACACTCTGAAAATCTGGTCATTCTGGGTGGTGACGTGATCACGCCGCAGGAAAAGCACACCTACGACAACTGGTATTACAATATATCTCACAGCCTCACCATTGAGAAGAACGTACAGGCAAGCATTGACTTAACGCGGTCCTATATTGGAGCCTACGTCCGGAAGAATGGCAACAATTATCTGTTCGTTGTTAGCCTGACCAGACTGCTGTTTGTCAATGAGCAAATCGCCTGCACGGAACCGCTCCCTTAGCGCTTCTGCTGCCTCCCAGCAGAAAAACGAGCCCGCATTCCTGTTCCCGAAATCGCTTTACATCCTGTTACAGAACTCTTCCGAAAAAATTTTCAAATTTTTTTGAAAGAACCTGTCAGGAATGCGTTTCTGAAGACATATATAGGATGAAGGGGTCCCGCTCCCCTGCCCACAGGCGAAGAGGCATCGCACGCGGCGCAGGACCTGCCAAAAGCCGGGCCCCGGCCGTCCTCCCGCAGCCATTCCGGCGCGGGACGGCATGAAAATTTCCCTGCGCTGCCGGTCTCTTTCCCACCGGCAGCGCAGGGG
>NZ_JBBMFF010000183.1:0-2852 GCF_040096185.1 Faecousia intestinalis
GTCGGCCGTTGGCCTCCTCGCAATGACACGTCAGGGCGGTGCAGTGGTGCACCAGAGCACTTCTGCGGTTGAATGTCCCCTACTGGGCGCTCAGGGGGCACCGCTACAGATCCCGTCGGAGGCCATCGCCGTTTTGACGGTGGCCTGTGCGAATCGGCAGTATAACGCCGGGAGGGGCATGCCCCTCCCCTACGACGATTATTGGCAATTTTCCTATTTTCTGTTCTCTCGATCCTTACCCGCTTGTGTATTTCTCCGAATCCTTCCCGAATTAAAAAATCCCTATTGCTTTATTACGCTAATGTGCTATCATATTAGCACAATAAATTTTCGGCACGGCCTGCCGTCTTGGAGGAATTCACTATGAACCGTTTTGCCAGATTTGCCGCTTCCGCGCTTGCGCTCTCCCTCGTCCCCGCCATGCTGATGGGCTGCGGGAAAAAGGAAGCCTCCACCGGCTCCGATCTCGAATACATCAAGCAGAAGGGCACGCTCGTCGTCGGCATCACCGACTTCGCCCCGATGGACTATCAGGATGCCGACGGCAGCTGGATCGGCTTTGACGCCGACCTTGCAAAGGCCTTTGCCGAGTCCCTCGGCGTGGAGGTCCAGTTCCAGACCATCGAATGGGACAACAAGGTCATGGAGCTGGACGGCAAGACCATCGACGTCGTCTGGAACGGCATGACGCTGACGGACGAGGTCACATCCTCCATGGCGTGCTCGAATGCCTACTGCAACAACGCGCAGGTCGTCATTCTCCCGGCGGACAAGGCCGCAAATTACGGCACGGTCGACTCGCTGAGCGGGCTGCGCTTCGCCGTGGAATCCGGCTCGGCCGGTATGGCGCAGGCCGAGGAAAAGGGCCTGACGTATACGGACGTCGTCGATCAGGCCACGGCCCTGCTGGAGGTCAAGTCCGGCACGGCGGACGCCGCCATCATCGACTCGCTCATGGCGGGCGCAATGGTCGGCGAGGGCACGAACTACGCCGATCTGGCCATCGGCCCGGTGCTAAACGCCGAGACCGGCGAGCAGTATGGCGTCGGCTTCCGCAAGGGCTCTGACGCCGCTGCGGCACTGAACGAATTTTTCCGGCAGCAGTGGGAAAGCGGCGCGCTGCAGGCACTGGCCGAGCAGTACGGCGTGCAGGCCGCGCTGATCGAGCAGAAGGAATTCTAAGGCAATACCGCACAATTGCATCTTCGGCCTTCGTCGGATATTTTTCGCCGAATGCGCTTGCTGCATTGTGTGGTCTTACCCTAAGGAAAGGACAGAACAGTTATGATCAGAACCGTACTTGGCGCTCTGAACGGCGGCTTTTTGCAGACGCTCAAGCTCTTTGCCGTCACGCTGGCGGGCGCGCTTCCGCTCGGGCTGCTGCTGTCCTTCTGCTCCATGAGCCGCTTCAAGCCGCTCAAATGGCTGACGCGGACGCTCGTCTGGATCGTCCGCGGCACGCCGCTCATGCTGCAGCTGCTGATCCTGTATTATGTTCCGGGCGTGCTCCTGGGCACGAGCCCGTGGGCGCCCGGCGAATCGGGGCGGTTCCTCGCCTCGGCCATCGCGTTCATCCTGAACTATGCCTTTTATTTCTCGGAAATTTTCCGCGCGGGCATCGAGGGCGTGCCAAAGGGCCAGCAGGAGGCAGCGCAGGTGCTCGGCCTGACCGGACCGCAGACGTTCCTCCACATCACGCTGCTGCAGATGGTCAAGCGCATCGTGCCGCCGCTCTCGAACGAGGTCATCACGCTCGTGAAGGACACGTCCATCGCGCGCATCATCTCCATGCAGGAGCTCATCTACTCCGGCTATGCCTTCCTGAAGGGCTCACACGGCTATTCCGGCCTGCTGTGGCCGATCTTCTTCACGGGCGTGTACTATCTGGCCTTTAACGGCATCCTGACGCTGCTGTTCGGCCGCATCGAAAAGCGGCTGCAGTATTTTTCCTGAGAGGAGGGGCGGACATGACCATTCTGGAAGTCGAGCATCTGGAAAAGCGCTTCGGCGGGACGCCCGTCCTGCAGGACGTCTCGTTCTCGCTGGAGCAGGGCCAGACGCTGGCCATCCTCGGCTCGTCCGGCAGCGGCAAGACAACGCTGCTGCGCTGCCTGAACGCGCTGGAGCAGCCGGATGCCGGGTGCATCCGCGTGGCGGGCGAGACGCTGTTTGACGGCGGCGTCCGCACGGCGCAGCGCAGCGGCAGACTGCCGTTCGGGCTGGTGTTTCAGGCCTTTCACCTTTTCCCGCAGTACACCGTGCGCGAAAACGTCACGCTGGCCGGCCGCCTGCAGGCAAAGCGCCGCCCGGACTACCGCGCGAACCGCCGCGCGATCCTGCAGCGCATCGACGACGAGGCGGTCCGCCTGCTCGGGCAGGTCGGCCTGCTGGCCCAGCAGGACCGCTATCCCGGCCAGCTCTCCGGCGGGCAGCAGCAGCGCGTGGCCATCGCGCGGGCGCTGGCCCTGCAGCCGGACGTGCTGTGCTTCGACGAGCCGACGAGCGCGCTGGACCCGGAGCTGACGGGCGAGGTGCTGCGCGTCATCCGCAGCCTCGCCGAGCGGCGCATGACGATGATCGTCGTGACGCACGAGCTGCAGTTCGCCCACGATGTGTCCGATCAGGTCATTTTTCTGGAGCGCGGCGTCGTGGCAGAGTCCGGCACGCCGGACGAGCTGTTCCTCCACCCGAAAAACGACCGCACGCGGCAGTTCCTCGCCGCGTATGTGAAATAAGGGCGCCGTTAAACGGGTGATGACCCCCAACGGTGCCCGCAGCGGCGCTCCCTGAGCGCCATTGGCAGTTGCAAATTTTGAAGCAGTTCCGCCGACCGCACCCGCTATTGTAGGGGA